>JBIKTI010000248.1:0-4793 GCA_044348205.1 Phycisphaerales bacterium
TCCGCCGCCAGGAAGCGATACTGTGCCCCGCTAAGCCAGCCCTTCGGCGTCTCGCGGCAGCGCGCGCAAAAGTGGTGGCAGGGTCAGAAGGAGTTCCCGCGCGACGGTTGGCGCGACAGGGTGCAGCATTGCCGCGCCCATACGACACGGAGGTCGAGTTCGATGCGTCTTGCCAAGTTGGTGCTGAATGGCTTCAAGAGCTTCGCCGATCCGACGGAGTTCCGTTTCGACGCGCCCATCACGGGCATCGTCGGCCCGAACGGGTGCGGCAAGTCGAACGTCGTCGACGCGATCAAGTGGGTGCTCGGCGAGCGGAGCGCGAAGAGCCTGCGCGGCGGCGCGATGCTCGATGTCATCTTTGCGGGAAGCGCCGCGCGCAAGCCTGCGGGAATGGCCAGCGTCACCCTCTGCTTCGAGAACCCGGTTCTCGCTGTCGCGATCGAGCGGAACGACGAGGAGACGCAGCTTCTCGACAACGAGACGGACCCAGAGACGGGCGAGCCGATCGAGCGCGTCGTCGACCGGCGCAGCGTCCGCAACCGCCGTCTCCCGATCGACACCGATCTCGTCGAGGTGACGCGTCGGCTCACTTCCGACGGCAAGAGCGACTACCTGATCAACGGCCGCAAGGTGCGGCTCAAGGACATCCGCGACCTCTTCCTCGACACGGGCATCGGCAACGACGCCTACTCGATCATCGAGCAGGGCAAGGTCGACGCGATGCTCCTCGCAAACCCCGTCGAGCGCCGCGCCATCCTCGAGGAGGCTGCGGGCGTGGCGCGCTTCCGCGTGCGCAAGCTCGAGGCAACGCGCAAGCTCGAGAGCGCGGAGAAGAACCTCGTCACGACCCGCGAGCAGCTGGCCAACACAGAGCGCAGGCTCCGCATCGTGCGCGGGCAGGCGGACAAGGCGAAGCGCTTCCAGGAGCTCGACGCGCGCAGGCGCTTTCTCCGCCGCGCGCTCTCGCTCGACCTGTTCCACGAGCTCGAGGATCGCCTGCGCGGGCTGACGAGCGAGATGCAGGTCCTCGAAGAGGAGAAGGCGTCGCTCGTCGCGGCGCTCTCTGCGGCGGAGGACGCGAAGCAGGACGCGGAGATCGCGCGCCACGCGGTGGAGACGGAGCAGCACCGCCTCGAGCAGCGGAGACTCGAGCTGTCGGGCGTCGAGGCGCAGGCCAAGCAGCGCGCGGAGTTCGCGCAGCGCACGCTCGGCGAGGCGCAGGAGGCTCTCGCGGGCGAGCGTTCGCAGATCGCGCTTCTTGAGCGGGAGACGGCGGCACTCGCGGCCGAAGCGGCGAAGGCCGCGCAGGATCTCGATCGCGCCACCACAGCCGCGCGGGATCTCGACCAGGTCGCCACCCATGAAGGCGCGCGTCGCCAGCAGGCGCAGCAGCAGGCCTTCGAGGCGCAGCGCACGGCGGATCTCGTGGGCGAGCAGGCGATGCGGCTCGAGCGCGAGCGCGGCGCCCAGTCGCAGCGTCTCGCGGGAGTCGAGTCGCGGTCGCGGTCGCTCGGCGACGAGCTGCGACGACTCGCCGCACGCAGCGAGCCGTTCGCGCGCGAGCTCGACTCGCTGCGCGCCTCGCGCCTCGTGCAGGTCGTCCGCGGCCTCGTCGCGAACGACGAGATCGTGCGCATCCAGCGTCAGCTCGACGACCGGACCCGCGCTGCAAGCTCGCTCAACGAATCGCAGTCGGCGCTCGCGCGCGCGCTGGCCTCCGTGCGCGACGAGCGCACGGCGGTCGAGTCGCGCCGCCGCGTGCTCGACGAGATGGGCCGCGCGCACGAGGGCCTCGGCTCGGGCGTGCGCGCCGTGCTCGCCGACCGCGCGCGGTTCCCCGCAGTCGTCGGCGTCCTCGCAGATCTCGTCGACACCGACCGCACCAACGCGGACGCGGTCGAGGCTGCGCTCGGCGATCTGCTCGAGCTCGTCGTCCTCGACGATGCGGCTCACCTCGCGCCCCACGCGGAGTCCGCGCTCTCGCTGCGGGTGCGCGTGGCGTTCGCAGCTGCGACGGAGCCCGCTCCGCACGCCACGCGGATTCCCGCCGTCTCGGGCGTGACGCCGCTTCTGGAACTTGTACGGCTTGATCCACGCGTCCGCGGCCTCGCCGAGCGCCTGCTCGGCACGACCTTCATCGTGGACACCGTCGACCGCGCCGTCGAGCTCTCGCGGGGCGCGCTCGCAGGCTGCCGCATCGCGACCCGAACGGGCGCACTCGTCGACGAGCGAGGCCGTGTCATCGCGAATGCGTCCGCGCGCGCCGACGCCGCAGCGGGCGGCTTCCTGGCGCGGCGCGCGGAGCTCGCAGAGCTGAACGCGCGCGCCAACGAGCTCGCGACGCAGATCGGCGGCCTCGAGCAGGAGTCGCTCCAGCTTGATGTCGAGTCGAAGGCCGCGCAGGAATCAGCGCGCGCAGCGAGCCAGCAACTTGCGGAGGCGCGCCGCAGCGTCCTCGACGCGGTCCACCAGACAGAGCGCATCGAGCAGCTCATGCGCCAGATCGAGCGCCAGCGCGATTCGGCCGCAGGCGAGGAGAGGCATCTCCTCGAGCGCCTGCGCGCAAGCGAGGAGGAGTCGCACGCGGTCGCAGCGAAGCTCGACGCGCTTGCCCGCGATGCAGCGGACGCGACCGCGCGTCGCGACGAGGCGCGCGCCGCGCTCGAGGCGGCGAAGACCGTCGCAGCTGAGGCGGGCGACGCCGTCGCTGCGGCACGCGTGCGCTCGGCAGAGGCGCAGGCCGCCCTTGATGCAGCGCGCCGCGAGCAGCGTCATGTCGAGACCCGCTCGGGCGAGGTCGCGCGGCAAGAGTCGGCGCTGAAGGAGAGCGTCCTCCGCCGCGCAGCCGCGATCGAGCGCGCCGAGGCCATGCTCGAGGAGAGCCAGACCGCGCTCGTCGATGCGTCCGAAGGCCTTGCGACGCTTTCGGGCGAGTTCGCTGGCATCGCGGAGCGCATCCGCGAGGCGCAGTCTGCCGTCGAGAGGTTGTCCCGCGAGGTCGAGGGCGCACGCGCGAACGCGACCCGCGTCGAGCGGACCGCACACGCCGTCGAACTCTCGCGGCGCGAGCTCGAGGTTCGCCGCGAGAGCCTCGAGGACCAGACGCTCTCCGAGGTGGAACTCGACCTGCGCGCGTCCTACGCGGAGTATCTCGAGGAACGCGCCGCCGAGGGATTCGAGCCGATCGAGCGCGAGAGCGCGCAGAGCGAGGCGGACGACCTCAAGGAGGCGATCCGCAAGCTCGGGAATGTCAACCTCGATGCGATCGACGAGCTCTCCCAGCTCGAGGTCCGCAACGAGGAGCTGGTCAAGCAGCTCGCAGACATCGACAGCGCCAAGGCAAGCCTCGAGGCGCTCATCACAGAGCTCGACGACGCAAGCAAGACGCGCTTCCAGGAGACCTTCGAGCGCGTCCGCGAGACCTTCGCGGGCCAGACGGGCATGTTCCGCAGGCTCTTCGGCGGCGGCAGCGCAGACATCTACCTGCTTCCGCTCGAGAACGGCGAGACAGACTGGCTCGAGTCGGGCGTCGAGATCCGCGCGAAGCCGCCTGGCAAGGAGCCGCGCGTCATCAGCCAGCTTTCGGGCGGCGAGAAGACGATGACCGCTGTCGCGCTCCTCATGGCGATCTTCCAGTCGAAGCCGTCGCCCTTCTGCATCCTCGACGAGGTCGACGCGGCGCTCGACGAGGCGAATGTCGAGCGCTTCTGCCACGCGCTGACGCCCTTCCTCGATGTGTCGCACTTCATCGTCATCACCCACCACAAGCGCACCATGCAGGCGTGCCACCAGCTCTACGGCGTCACCATGCCGGAGCGCGGCGTCAGCAAGCGCGTGGCCGTCAAGTTCGACGAGGTCGGCAGCGATGGCCGCCTGTCGAAGGCGGCTTCCGAGCGCGCCGTCATGGAGCCGCAGGCCGAGCCTGACGCGCAGCCCGACGCCGCGCCCGCTCGAAAGCAGCTTGCATCGGTGATGATCGAGATCGATCCGACGCGCGAGGAGCCGCGGGCCCCTGCCGCTCCCTCACCGAGCGCTGCGCTGGCCGACGCGTGGAAGGCGTAGTTCGACCTTCCGATGGCGTGGTCTCGCCCGCAGCAGGACCAAACGGAACCGCGGCAGCTGCGACCGCGAAGACCACGCCGCTGCGTTCAACTCAGGGACGCACGCGCACGCTGACATACTTGAGATCGACATAGGCATCGAGCCCGTGTGCGCCGCCTTCGCGGCCGAGGCCTGAGTCCTTGCGGCCTCCGAAGGGGGCTTCGGCGGCGCTCGGCGCGCCGTCGTTGGCGCCGACGACGCCGCAGTCGAGCGCCTCGGCCACGCGCCAGAGGCGGTCTGCGTCCTGCGTCATGACATAGCCCGCGAGGCCCGAAGGCGTCGCGTTCGCGAGTTCGATCGCCTCGCGCTCGCTTGCGAAGGTCATCGCCGCGACGACCGGGCCGAAGGTCTCCTCGCGGGCGCAGTCCATCGTCGGCGCGCAGTTCTCGAGGATCGTCGGCGCGAAGAAGCGATCCGCGCATCCCGCCACCTTCACGCGCGTCCCGCCAAGCCGCACGCGCGCGCCTCCCGCGACGGCGTTCGCCACATGACGCTCGACCTTCTCGACCGCGGCGTCGTTGATGAGAGGACCGATGCGCGTCTTCTCGTCACGCGGGTCGCCGACGACGAGCGCGCGCGTGCGCGCCTCGAGGCGCCCGAGGAACTCGCCCGCGACCGCGGCGTCGAGCAGGAATCGATTCGCCGAGATGCAGGTCTGCCCCATGAAGCGGAACTTCGTCAGCATCGCCTGC
>JBIKTI010000026.1:0-13804 GCA_044348205.1 Phycisphaerales bacterium
GTGCGGGTCGTGTCGCGCGATTGACGGCGCCGTGCGATGCGGAGCCCGATTTCAGCGCCGCGGCCGCTGGAACTGGACGCTGCGAACACCGCGGAGCCACACGAGCTCGCCGCTGTCGGCGGGCGCAAACCACGCGACGAGGTCGACGCTCTCGACGGGAAGCGCGTCGGTGCCGCGTGAACTGAGGAGCGACAGCTGGAACTCGTGGCACGCCCCGACGAGCGCGCGCGAACGCGCCGCGCGCACGGCGTCCGCGTCGAACACCCAGGTGCGCAGCGGCGTCGCGCCAGGCGACTCGGGCGTGCCCGACTCGCCGAGGCGGAAGATCGCGAAGTGGAAGCTTCCCTCCGCGAAGAGCGGCGAAGGGTGCGGCCGCGCGAAGAGATACGCCGTCACCTGCAGCGTGTCGGGGAGGAGGTTGCCGTCCGTGTCGGCGGGCTTCGGGCCGAAGGTGATGGCGATCGCGTTGGGCCGTGCGCTCTCAGGCGTGGTCGGACCCGCGGTCGGCTTGGGCGCGGGAGCCGTGCCGTCGGAAGTCGTGACGGTGGTCTGGCAGCCCGCGAACAGCGCGACCGCGGCGAGCGTGGCGAGCGTGGCGCTCGTCGCGAAGATCCGAGCGTCACTCGGGCGCGGCATCGCTGCCTCCCGCATCGGGTGCCGCGGGGGTGGCTGCAGGCTCTGCCGCGGGGGCGGCCGCAGGCGGCGCGTCGTTCGAGGTCTTCACGCGCATCCCCTCGAGCTCGCCGCGGCGGATCTGCTCGAGAAGCTCGGGCGGAAGCGTGAGCTTGTCGAGCATCTGGTCGCTGAGCTCGCGCGCGCGGTCGCCGCCGCCCTGCGACGGCGAGCGCACCACATGCGGCGTGAGCACGATGAGGAGCTCGGTCTTCGACGAGTTCTCCTTGAACTGACGGAAGAGCGCACCGACGATCGGGATGTCCCCGAGAAGCGGGATCTTGCGGTCGACGCGCTCGAAGCGGTCGCTGATGAGTCCGCCGATCACGACGGTCTGGCCGTCCTTCACGGTGACGGTCGTGGTGGCGCGGCGGCGCGTGACCACGGGGCTGTTGAAGTTCTCCGAGATCTGCGTGGTCTGGAGCGAGAGACGCGAGATCTCGGGCTCGATCTCCATGCGCACGAAGCCCTCGGGATTGATCGACGGCGTGACCTTGAGCAGGATGCCGATGTCCTCGGGCGTGACGCTCGACTGCTGGCCCGCGCTCGAGAAGCTGACCGAGTCGGGCAGGCGGATCGTCTCGCCGACCTGGATGAAGCCGTCGGAGTTGTTCTCGACCATGACAGACGGGTTCGAGAGGACCTGCACGCGGCTCTGCGAGGCGAGCGCGTTGATGAGGAGCTCGAAGTCCTCCGCGCCGATCGCGACATTGGGCGTGCCAGAGTTCGAGAAGAGCGAGCCGAGGAGCTGGTTGCCCGTGCGGCCGCCGATCCCGGGGATGTTGCCCATGCCCGCCGTCACATCGACGGTGCCGATGCGGCCGCGTCCGAACTCGGGGCCGAGCGCCTCGCTCGAGTCGAGCGAGACCTCGGCGAGCAGCACCTGGATCAGCACCTGTGGCGGGTCGACATCGAGCTCGTCGATGATTGCGCGCACCTTCTCGAGGTAGCGCGGGCTCGCGTTCACGAGCACGGTGTTCGACTTCTGGTCGCCGACGATCGTGACCTCGCGCTCGAGCAGCTTCGCGGCGCTCGGAAGCTCCTCGGTCGAGAGCGTCTGCAGCAGCTTGCGCTGGTCCTCGCTGACGAACTCGTTCACCACCCGCGCGACCTCCGTGGCGGTCGCGTTCTTCAGCTTGTAGACATAGGTCTCGCGCTCGTTCGCCTCCTGCGCGTCGAGCTCCTTCACGACCTTGTCGACGAGGTCGAGGTAAGTCGGCGTGCCCGAGACGAGCAGCGAGTTCGTGCGGTCGTCGACCGTGATCGAGAGCTGCTGGCGGTCGTCGGGGACGAGCGTCAGGTCGGAGCCGAGCGTGCCTGCGCCTGCGGCCGCCGCGGCTGCGTCTGGCGCGGGCGCGCCGTCAGACGGCGCGGCGCCGTCCTCGCGCGGCTTCAGCACATAGAGGTTGCCCGACTGGCGGAGGTTGAAGAGCTCCTTGAGGATGCGGGCCATCGAGTCGGCGTCTGCGTTCGCGAGGCGGAAGATGCGGATGTTCTGGCTTCCACTCGTCGAGCTGTCGAGGTCGCGGATCATGCGCTCGATGAGCTGCATCGACTCGCGCGGCGCGCGCACGATCACGGTGTTCGTGCGCACATCGGGCACGAGCGAGATCGACTGCCGCGTGGCGGTCGAGATCTCCATCTCGACCTCCGTGACGCCCGGCTCGCCGCCGCTCTGGACCTCGATCTCCTTGAGGTACTTGAGGATCGTGGCCTGCTGCCCGCCGCGGCCGGCGAGCGAGTTCCCCGAGAGGACGGACTGGATCAGACCGACGGTCTCCTGCACATTCGCGCCTTGGAGCGGGATGTACTTGATCTCGACGACCGTCTGTGGACGCGCCCCGTCGAGTTCGCCGACGAGGCGTCGGATCGCAGCGATGTCTGCCTCGGGCCCGCTCGCGACGACGGCGTTGAGGCGCGCGTCGGCGGAGACACGCACGGTGTTCTCGCCGCGGCGGCGGTTCTCCTCGCGCACATACATGTCGTCGAGCATGCGCACCATCTCCGGCGCGGAGTTCTTCGACAGCATGATGATCTCGAACGGCCGACCGGCGAGCTGGTCCTGGGCGGCGCGCGCCAGAAGCTCGACGAGGCCCTTCACGACCTCGAGGTTCTCCTCGCTTGCAGCGACGATGAGCGAGTTCGACGCGACATCGGGCGCGATCGAGACGGCGTCGGACGGCGTCTGCGTGGCACCGAGCGACGCGGCGCGGTCGCGCATGAGCTGCTGGATGCGCGGCGCGATCGACTCTGCGCGCGCGGCGGCGAGCGGAAGCACATGCACCCCGACAGCGGGGTTCGACGGGATCTCCTCGAGGCGCGCCACGATCTGGCGGACGAGCGCCGCGTCCTCCGGGCCGCCCGCGACAAGCAGGCTCGATGTGCGCGGGTCGGCGATGACGAGCGGCTTCACGCGGCGCGCGACCTCGGGCGTCAGCTCCGCGTAGCGGCGGTCGAGGATCTGGCCGATGGCGGACGCGAGGCGGTCGAGGTTCGCCTTCACGACGGGCACCACCTCGACGCCCGACTCCTCGAGGAGCTCGGGTGTGTCGAGGTCCGCGACGAGCGAGCGCACGACATCGAAGGAGTCCGCGCCGGCCGCGATGAGCAGGCGGTTGGTGCGGTCGTCGGCCGCGATGGTGGCACGCTCGAGGTCGGCCGTCTGCGGGTTGGCGCGGGAGAGCCGGTCGACGCGCGCATCCATCATGCGCTGGAGGATGGCGGCGAGCCTCGGCGCGCTCGCGTGCTTCAGCTCGATCGTGCGGATCTCGCGGATGTCGGGGGCGACAGTGCGGTCGAGCTGGCGCAGGAGCTCCTCGACCACCGCGAACGAGCGCGCGCTCGTCGACACGACGATCGAGTTGAGCCGCTCGTCGGGGATCACGCGGACGCGGTCCTCCTCGCGAATCGTCTTCGCGGCGAACTGCTGGTCGAAGAGCTGGACGATGAGCGGGCCGAGGCGCGAGGCGCTCGCGTTCTCGAGCGGATAGACGCGCACGACGGAGCCGGGCGCGGAGGCCTCGGTGTCGAGCTGCCCGAGGAGCTCCTCGACGACCGCGAGGTTCTGCACGCTGCCGACGAGGATGAGCGAGTTCGTGGTGGCGTCCGCGCGGACGACGAGCTGCGTGAACGGCACGAAGACATCGCTCTCGATCGCGGGCTGCGGCTCGCCACCCTCGGTGGCGCGCGCCATGCGGATGCGGCCGACCTGCTTCTGGAGCGGCGCGCTCTCGGGAAGCTGCGTCGAGCCCTCCACGAGCACGGCGCGCAGCGTCTCGGCGACCTCGCGCGCATCCGCGAAGCGCAGACGCACGATGCGTGGCTCCATCCAGCCGACCGCCACCTGCGAGTCGAGTCGCTCGCGGAGCACCTCGACCATGGCGACGGCCTCCTCCTTGCCGGCGACGACGACGGTGTTGGTGCGGTCGTCGACGGAGATCGCGATGTCCTGCGCGAGCGCGGTGCCCGTGGCGCCCGCCGCCTGCGCGCGCACCTGCGTGCCCTGGAGGACGCCGATCTGCTTGCCCTGCGTGAAGAGGTCGCGCACGATGCGCGCGAACTGCGTGGCCTGGATGTTGTCGAGCGGGAACACGCGCACGACCGCTGCGTCGGTGACGGGCAGCGTGTCGAAGAGGCGCGCGGCCTCCTCGAGGGCGCGCACATTGTCCGCGGTCGACGCGAGGATGAGCGAGTTGCTGGTCGCGTCGGCGAGCACCTTGACGGGCTTCTGGAGATCGAGCGCGATCGACTCGCCCGCGCCGTCGGGCTCGATGCGGAGGCGGCGCACCTGCTCCTGCAGCGCACGCGCGAGCTCGCCCTGCCGCGCGCCCTGCGCTGCGGGCGCCGCGGCCTGCGCCACCATCGCGTTCAGCGTCGCGGCCACGCTCGACGCCGCCGCGTTGCGGAGTCGCACCACGCGCACGCTCGCGTCCGCGCCAGGGGGATCTGTGTCGATCGACTTGAGGAGCGACACGATCGTCTCGCGGTCGGCGGGGTTCGCCACGATGACGAGCGCGGCGCGGCCGCTTGCGACCGACACGCGCAGCGGCTCGGACACAAGCCGCGACACGCCGTCGAGCGGCTGCGGGCGGTCGAGCCCGATCTCCTCGATCACCTTCTTCGCCGCCTCGGGCGCGATGTTGACGAGATCGATGATGAAGATGCCCTTCGACTGGTCGGGCGCGAGCGCGTCGAGCTGCTCGACGAGCGTGCGGATCTCCTCGAAGAGCGGGCCCGTCGAGGCGACGACGAGGCCGTTCGAGACGCTGTCGATCTGGATCGAGAGCGGCAGGCCCGCCTGGCGCGCGCGCTGGGCGAACGCCTCGCGGATCGCGCCCGCGACGCGCGACGCAGGCGCCTTCTCGAGCTTCAGGAGCTGGACACGCAGCCCCTGCTCCGCGGCCTGCTGCTGCAGCGCCTCGGCGATCGCCGCGATCTGCGCGAAGTCCTCCTCGCTTGCGCGCACGATGAGCGCGTTGCTCGTCTGGTCGCCCACGATGCGGAGGCCCGTGTCGCGCCCGCTCGGGCGGATCGGGCTGTAGACGCGCTCGATGGCGCGCGCGAGCTGCTCGGGGTTCCCCGTGCGCACCTCGATGAGGCGCGGCGGCGGGAGCTGCGCGAAGTCGGGCTGGTCGAGCTGCGCGACGATCGCCTCGATCTTGCGCATGTTCGTCACGCTCGCGGCCACGACGATGTTGTTCGAGAACTCGTCGGCGCTCGCTGTGACGGCGTCCTCGGGGTTCTGCTGGACGATCACCTGCTGCGGCTGCTCGCCCTGCTTCTGCTGCGGAAGCTGCTGCTGCTGCGGGCGGAACGACTCGTTGATCGCGGCCGCGACGCTGCGTGCGTCTGCGTGCCTGAGCGCGACCACGCGGAGCTGGCGGGAACCGTCGTACTGCTCGCTGTCGAGGCGCGCCACGAGCTCGCGGATCGCGGGCCACTCGGACTCCTCCGCGGAGATCACGAGCGAGTTGGTGCCTTCGTCTGCGACGATGCGCACGGACTTCTTCGCGGGGCTGTCGGCGTCGAGCGCGAACTGCCCGTAGAAGTAGCTGAGCGCCTCCTGCACGCCGCGCGCCTTCGCGTTCGCGAGCGGCACGAAGTCGGTGGTGCGGCGCACGGTCGGCGCGATGTCGACCGCCTTGATGATCTCCGTGATGGTTGCGAACTGCTCGGCGGTCGCAGCGACGATCAGCCTGTTCTCCGTCGCGTCGGCCTCGACGCGCGCGGGCTCCGTGGTCTCCGCGTCGCCCGCCTGCGCCGCGAGGAGCCGCGCGAGGGTGAGCGAGACCTCGCTTGCGCTCGCGTTCTCGAGCGCGATCACGCGGAACTCGATCGGCGAGCGCGTGGGCGTCTCCTCGAGCTCGGCGAGAAGCTGCTCGATGACGGGGAAGCTCTCCGCGGTCGCGGTCACGACGAGCGAGTTCGAACGGCGGTCTGCCACGATGCGCGCGTTCACCTGCACCGCGGGGCCGCTCTCGTCGACGCGCACCGCCACGCCCTGCGTGCGGCCCTTCTGGTCGAGCTGCAGCGACTGCGTGAGGACGCGCACCGCCTCGTCCGCGCGCGCGGCCGTGAGCGAGAAGGTGCGGATCACGGTCTCCTCCGCGCTCGCGGGCGCGTCGAGGCGCTCGATGAGCGCGCGGACCTGCTCGAACTGCGCGCTCGGCGCGCTGACGAGGACGCTGTTGGTGCGGACATCGGGCGTGATGGTCACGCCCGCGTTGGCGGCGCCGCGGCCGCGGAACTGCTCTGCGACCATGCGCGCGATGTCTGTGGCCTGGCCCTTCCTGAGGACCACGATGTCGCTCTGCCGCTCGCCGCCCGCGTGCGGCTGGTCGAGGCGCGCGACGAGGTCGCGCACGGTGCGCACATCGTCGGCGCTTCCCGCGACGAGAAGCGCACCACCCGAGGCGCTTGGCACGATGGTGGCGCGGCCTGCGCCGCCTTCGCCCTGCGCGCGGTCCTCGATGAACTGACGCAGCGTGGCCGCAAGCTCCGCTGGCTGCGCGAACTCGACGGGGACGACAGCTGTCTCGCGGTTCTCGGCGACGAGCGTCGCCGCGAGCGACTCGAGGAGCGTGCGCACCTCGCCGTGCTGCGCGTCGGTGGCGCGCACGAGGAGCCGGCCTGCGCGGGGAACGGTGACCACGCGAGAGCCTGTCGACGCAGAGCCCGTCTCCCACGGCCGCTGCGGGCGCTCGCCGAGCGTGTCGCGCACGAGCGACGCGACCTGCTCGAGGTCGCCGAAGCGGACCTCGTAGGCACGGACCGCGCGCTGCGCGCCCTCGTCGGGGGCGACATCGAGCGTGGCCACGATCTCGCCGACGAGCGCAAAGCGGTCGCCGCGTCCGATCGCGATGAGCGCGTTGCGGCGCTCGTCCGCGCGAATGGTGGCGGTGTCCTCGGGCGTCCCCTCGCCCATGTCGGAGAGCATCTGCTCGACGGTGCGCGCGAGGTCGCCCGCGCGCGCGTGGCGCAGCGCGTGCACCTTGAACTCGTAGGCGGGCGTGATCTCGGGCGCGTCGAACGCGCGGGCGAGCTCCTCGATCTCCGCGAAGTCCGCGTCGGACGCAGCGACGAAGAGCGTGGCGCTGCGGGCGTCTCCGAGGACCGAGATGGAGCGCTGCGCACGGCCGCGGCCGCCGCCGCCGCCCGCGAGCTGCGCGCGGTCGTCGAAGAGCTTCTGCAGTGTCGTGGCCACGCGCTGCGCGTCTGCGCGCTCGAGGCGGAGCTGGCGGATCGCGAACTGCTGGGTGGCGCTGCGGTCGACCTCGCGCACGACCTCGCGGATCTCGGCGAGGATCGCCTCCTCCGCGCGCACGAGCAGCACGCCCGCCGCGTCGTCGGCGACGATGCGCGCGCGCTCGCGGCGGCCAGGATCGGCCGCGATCACGATGCGCTCGATGGTGCCGGCGACATCGCTCGCGCGGGCGCTCGCGAGCGGAATCGTCTCAAGCGGCGCGAGATCCTTGGCGGACGGCTCGTCGAGCCGCGCGACGAGGCGCTCGACCTCGGGCAGGAGCCCTGCGCCGCCTGCGACGACGAGCGTGTTCGTGCGCTCGTCGGCCGCGAACTCGGGCACGCTGACCACGATCCCCTGCCCCGTCAGCGCGCGGCCGCGCGCGGCGAAGATCGACTGCAGGCTCCGCGCAAGCTCGATGGCGCGCGCGGAGCGGAGCGGCATCAGCCGCACCTCGGGGTCGACCGCGCGCTCGACGCGGTCTGCGAAGGCGACGAAGCGGTCCGCGAAGGCGATCGCCTCGGGCGAACCGACCACGGTCACGGCGTTCGCCTCGCGCTCGACGACGACGCGCAGCCGCGATGGATCGAACGGAGCAGCGGGCGCAACGCCCGCGGCCGGTTCGCCCGCGTCGAGGATCGTCACGGCGAGTGAACGCAGCCGGGAGCCCGCGCCATCGGACGCGACGGCGCGCAGCGACTCGGCCACGCGCTGGGCGCCCGCGTTGCGCAGGACATAGCTCTTGACGACGACCTGCTCCGTCTGCTGGCCGCGTGCGAGCGTGGCGACGAGCTGGCCCACCGTCTCGAAGTCGCGGTCGCTTGCGACGACGAGCAGCGCGCGGCGCTCGGGGTCGGCGACCACGGCGACGCGCTTCGCGAGGTCGCCGACCGCGCCACCAGGCGGCGTGATGCGCGCGATCGTGCCGACGACGACCGACGCGAGGCTCGTCGGATCGGCGGAGGCGGGAAGCTGGATGGCGCGGATGCGCGAACCTTCCGCAGGAAGCGACTTCGACGCCTGTTCGACGAGTCGCATGGCGCGCTCGATCTCCCGCGGAGAACCGAGGAGAAGGAGCGAGTTCGTCTCCTTGTCGACGGCGACCGTGACGCCCGACTGCTCCTTTGCGTCGGCCTGCTGCGCCGCATCGGCCGCGACCGCGCCCGACTGCGCCTGCAGCGGCGATGCGAACGCAAGCGTCACGAACGCGAGCCGCGCTGGAAGCGGCGGCGGCCAGAGCGCGCCCTGCGCTCCCGTCGCTGGCGCCGGTGCGGCCGGTGCGGCGGGCTTCTCGTCGTAGCGCTTGAGGAGCTCCTCGACCGTGATGACCTCGACCTCGCCGTCGCCGTTCTCCATCAACCTGCGCAGGAGCCGCGCCATCTCCTCGGCGTCGCCCTTCGCAGGGTCGAGCGGCACGGAGCGCATGGCGCGCTGGCCCGTGACGGTCGCGTTGTCGAGGCGCGCGACGACGCTCTCGATCGTGGTGAACTGTCGGTCGGTCGCGCGCACGAGCAGGCTGTTGCTCGCTGCGTTCACGCGGATCACAGGCGGCGTCTCGGTGCCGTCGTCGGTCTCGAAGAGGTCGACGAGGCTGCTCGCGATCTCGGTCGCCTCCCCGTTGCGGAGCGTGAGGACGCGGACGGAGCGGCCCGTCTCCTGGCCCGGCGCCACATCGAGCTGCTGCAGCATCTCCTCGGCGGCGTCGAGCGCGGCAGGAGTCGCGGAGATGACGACCGCGTTGAGGCGCTCGTCTGCGATCACGCGCAGCGACGGCTCCACCGCAAGCGCGGCGCCCGCGGCGGCGCGGCCGCGTTCGGCGCGACGCGCCTCGCCGGCGAGGAGCTGCTCGACGAGCGGCGCCATCTGCCCTGCGCGCGCGTTCTTCAGGAACACCGTGCGCACGCGCGCCGCATCGCGCGGCCCGCGTACATCGATGGTGCGGACGACGGCGTCGACTTCCGAGAGATCAGCGGGATCCGCCGCGACCACGATCGAGTTGCTCGAGGTCTCCGCGCTCACCACGGCGCGGCGCGCGTTCGGGCGCGCAGCGGCGCGCGCGGCCAGCGCCTGCTCGACGGCCTTCGCGACCTCGGTCGCGCTCGCCTGCGAGAGGGGATAGACGCGGATCTCGGTCGGCGCATCGCCCTGACGCGGTCGATCGAGCTGCGCGACCACCTCCGACGCGACCGCCATCAGCTCGCTCGGCGCGGTGACGAGGACGCGGTTGTTGCGCTCGTCGGAGGCGACCTTCGGCTCGACCACGGGCGCTCCAGCGCGCGCGGCGGAGACGAGCGACGCGGGCCAGCGCGAGCGGTCGCCGAGCACGGCCTCGAGCGCCGACGCGACGACCGACGGCGCCGCGTGCGCGAGGTCGATCACGCGGAAGTCGGCTGCGGGCGTCGCGAACGCACGCGCGTCGAGCTCGGCGAGCAGCGTCTTCGCGCGCTCGGTTCCCTCGGCGGGGCCGACGATGACGATCGCGCCCGACTGCGGAAGCGCAGAGAGCTCCACGCGGTTGATGCCCGACGAGCCCGTCGCGTCGAGGACGCGGCGCGCCTCGTCGGCGAGCGCGGTCGCAGCCGCCTTCGCGGGCGTGAACACGGCCCAGCTGCGCAGCGTGGCGTCGCCTTCGCGGTCGAGCTCGCGGATGAGTCCCTCCGCGACGGCCATGATGCGCGAGGCACCCGAGACGATGAGCGAGTTCGTGCGCGGATCGACCTCGACGCGCACGGGCGGCGTCGCGTCGGGCTGGCCGCGGTTGCGGCGCATGCGCTCGAGCACGATGCGCGGATCGGTCGCCTGCTGGTCGGCGAGGAGCCGCTGCACGAGCGGCCCGATGCGGCCCGCGTCCGCGTTCGCCAGCGCGAAGGTGCGCGCGTCGACCGCGTCGAGCGCGGGGCGCTCGTCGAGCGGCGCGAGGAGCTTCTCCGCTTCGTCGAGGTCGCCCGCTGGGCCGACGAGAAGGAGCGCGTTCGCGCCCGCGGCGGGAATGATCTTCACCTCGAACGGCTCGCGCGTCGTCGGGCGCACTGCGCCCGCGAGCGCCTGCATGAGGCCGTCCGCCACAAGCGCCGCGTCCGCGTACATCAGCGGCCGCACGCGCACGACGGGGTCGAACGCGGAGGCGCTGCCGTCGTCGAGCTGGCGCACGAGCTCCTCGACCACGGGAATCAGCGCATCGGGCGCGCTCACGATGAGCGCGTTCGAACGGCGGTCGGCCGCGACATCGAGGACGCGCTCGGATCGCCCCGCGAGCGACGGCTCGATCTGCGCGAGGCGCCCTTCGAGCGCGTCGCGCACGAGCGGCGCGAGCGACTCCGCGCGCGCGACCTTCAGCTTGAAGACGCGCAGCGTGGTCGTCGTCTGCGCGGCGCCCTCGACGCCGCGCACCACCTGCTCTACCTTCGCGAACACATCGGGCGCGCCGCTGACGACGAGCGTCTTCGACACGGGCTCGACGCTCACGATCGTTGCCGATCCGTCCGCGCCAAGCTGCCCGGCGGCGGCGAGTTCGCGGATCGTCTTCGCAACGGTCTCGAGGTTCGCGTCGGAGAGCCGCCAGGTGCGGATCTCGCTCTCGGGCATCGCCTGCGCGCGGTCGAGCTGCTCGACGAGACGCTCGAACCCCGCCATGCGCGCGATGGGCGCGTCGACGATGAGCGAGTTGGTCTGCGCGTCGGCGCGCACCACGACCTCGCGCGGCGGCTGCAGCTCGGGGCGCACGCGGCCGCGCGGGTCGACGGGCACGGGCGGCGCTGGGTACATCTCGTCGATCGTGCGCGCGAGCTCGGCCGCGCGCGCGACCTTCAGCGAGAAGATGCGGATCTCGCGGTCGGAGCCCGACTGGAGCGCAGAGCCGTTGAGGTCCTCGACGATTCCCTGGATCTCGGGAAGGAGATCGGGGTGCGCCGCCACGATGAGCGCGTTCGTCTGCGCCTCGGCCGTGATCTGCACTGGGCGCGCGCTCTTCTCCTCTGGCGCGCGCTGCGCGTACTGCGCGTTCAGCGCGGCCGCGAGCGTGCCTGCGTCGGCGCTGCGGAGCTGGAGGACGCGCAGGGGCGGCGTCGCGCCCGACGCGACATCGATGTTGCGGAGGATCGCCGAGAGAAGCTCATGCTGCCGAGGCTCTGCGGCGATGAGCAGCGAGTTCGTCTGCTCGAGCGCCTCGATGGCAGGCGCGCGGAGGAACCCCGCGGCCTGGCCGAGGCGGCCAGCTGCGAGCCCTTCGAGCGCCGACTTCGCGTCGGCCGCGCGGGCATGGACGAGCGGCACCACGCGCACATCGGCGCCTGGCAGCGCCACGCCGAGGAACTGCCTGCATGCATCCGCGAAGCGCGTGAGCGGCTCTTCCTCGCCGCTTGCGACGATGGTGCCGTTCGCCGCGTCGACCTCGACCTCGACGAGCGGGATCTGGCCCTCCGCGGGCTCGAGGCCCGCGAGCTTGAGCGCGCGCGCGGAGAGCTGCGCGAGGTCCGCGCCGCCTGCGTCGATCACGCGCACGGCGCGACGGACGGGCACGGCCTGGAGCTGGCGCAGGAGCTGCTCTGTCTTCTCGAAGGTCGTGGCGTCGCCCGCGACGATGAGCGTGCGGCTCGCGGGCTCGGTCTGGACGATCACCTCGACGGGCTTCGCGCCGTCGACCGCGGGCTTCGCCAGCATGCCGCGCGCCGCGAGGTCGCGCAGGCTCGCTGCGATGCGCTCGATGTCGCCTCGGTCGACGCGGTAGGTGCGCAGCTCCGCCTGCGGCGGAAGCGGCGTCCGGTCGAGCGTCTCGACGAGCTGCTCGAAGCTGGCGCGGCGCTCGCGCGGCGCCTCGACGATGAGCGTGTTCGTGACGGCGTCCGCGGCGACGAACACCTCCTTGGGCTTCTGGAGGTGCGGCAGCGGGCGGCCGCGCGCGTCGAGCGGCACGGGCGGCGGCGGATAGAGCTTGTCGAGCGCAGACGCGAGGTCCGTCGCCTTCGCGGCCTTCAGCGCCACGACGAAGGTTTCGCGCTCGGGCTGGCCGCCCGACTCGCCCGCGCGGTTCATCTCGTCCACGAACCCGCGGATCTCATCGAAGACCTCCGCGTGCGCGGTGACGATGAGCGTGTTGGTGACCGCGTCGCTCGCGATGCGCACGGGGCGCGCGCGCCGCTCGTCCGCGGGGCGCGCGTCGAAGCGCGCGGTGAGCATGGCGCCGAGCTGCGCAGCGTCGCCGCCGCGCACCTGGAGGAGCCGCATCGGCGGCATCGCCTCGGGCGACGCGACATCGAGGTCGGCGATGAACGACGCCACGAGCTCGAGCTGCGGGGCCTCGCCGATCACGAAGAGCGAGTTGGTCGGCTCGATCACGCGGATCTCGACGGCGGGGACTGTGCGCGACGGGTCGACTGGCGCGGCCGACTGGAGAAGCGGCGTGAGCTTCGCCGCGACCTCTAGGGCGCTGCCCGCGCGGAGCGCGATGATGCGGCCCGTGCGCGGCGGCGGCATCAGCTGCCGCGCCTGCGCGATGGCGTCCTCGAAGAGCCGCACGGCGTCGCGTGCGCCCGACACCAGAAGCGCGCCGCTCGTTCCGTCGATCTCGACCGTGGGGCGCGCGAGCGCTGCGTCTCCGCCCTGCGAGATGCGCGCATAGACCGCGTCCGCGCGCTCGACGAGCTTCGCGGCGTCGGTTCCAGGCACGGGAATCGCGCGGAACGCGAACGCGTCGCGCGACGGCCGGTCGAGGCCCGAGAGAAGCGACCGAACCTCGGCCACCGCCGACGGCGCGCCCGAGACGAGCACGGACTTCGTCGCGTCGAGCGGCTCGATCACGGGCGGCTCGAAGGGCGTGCCGTCGCGCGGGTCGAGCACCTGGCGCGCGAGCTCGCGCAGCTTGGGCGCCAGTTCCGACGGCACTGCGTTCGCCACGGGAAGCTGCAGCGTCTCGCGGTCGACCGCGCGCGTGCCGTCGACCTGGTTGAGGAGTTCGGTGAAGCGCGAGATGGACTGGGCGCTTCCGATGAGGACGAGCTCGCGGCTGCGCGCGTCGAGCTCGATGCGGAGGCTGCGCGCGGCGTCTGCGGCGGGCGACTGCGCCTCATAGAGCTCTCGCGCGCGCGAGACGCTCCGCTCGGGGTCGCTGCTCGTGACGCGCATGAGGCGCACCTGCCGCTCGATGTTCGCGGGGCGGTCGAGCGTCTCGACGATGGCGCGGATTCCCGCGATGTCCGCGGAGTCGCCCGACACGAGGAGCGTGCGGCCATCGGGCCCGGGCACGAGCGCGGTCTCGTCCTGCTGTCGCTTCGAGAGAAGCGAGCGCACCGCCGCGAGGATCGCCTCGGGCGACGCGCTCTCGAGCTCGAGCGCCACGATGGCGCGGTCGCCGCGCAGGCGCTCGCGCACCACGGGCGTCTGCCGCACGCGCGC
>JBIKTI010000027.1:0-13796 GCA_044348205.1 Phycisphaerales bacterium
GCGCCCCACGCCGTGCGCGAGAGGACGAGTTCGCTGAACCAGAGGAAGAACGCCAGGAACCCCGCAGCGAGGTAGAGCTCGTTGGCGATCGCCGCGAAGACGGCGAGGCAGGCGAGGCTGTCGCTCGAGGCGCGGCCTTCGCGCAGTTCCTCGATGGCGCCCTTCGCAAGCGGCACCACGAGAACGAGCGCGCCCACGAGGGCGGGAATGCTGGCGACCGTGGACTCGATGCCGGCGAGGTCGGCGATCCATGCTGCAAGAAGAAGCACGCCGCCGAAGAGCGCCACGAAGAGCTGCCGCTCGAGGCGTTCTGCGCCGCCTGCATCGTCGCCGGACCGCACCGAAGTCGTGTTCGGGAGTGAAGAGATGATCGACATGTCCGAGCCTCCGTGCGCCGCAAGTCGGGCGCGCGTCAAGAGATGACCTGCAAGAGTAGCAGAGCGGGCCGCAATGTGTCGGGGACGCGCGCGGGCGAGGGTGGTTCGCGGCGGGGGCGGCCTCGGTTCGCCCGGGTTGGAGGTCGGATCCTGGACAGCCCCGCGCCTCCAGCGGCTATCCTCCGACCCGTGCAGGTCGAAGCGGACCATCTCGGGCGGCCGACGAGCGCCCCATGTGAGCGCGTCGCCATCGTTGGGGACGGCCAGATGGCCCTCGTCCTCGCGGACGCCCTTGTCGCGAACGGTCTGCCGACGACGCTCTGGTCGCCCTTCGCAGACGACGCGCGCGCGCTCGCAGCGACGCGCGAGAGCCGTCGACTCCCCGGATTCCGGCTTCCCGACGCCGTCGCGGTGACGGCGGAGGCGGCAGAGCTCGGCGGCGCCACCCTCGTGGTCTGCGCCATCCCCACCCAGTTCATCCGCGCGACCTTCACGCGGCTCGCGCGCAGCATTCCCGCGGGCGCACCCGTGGTGTCGATCGCGAAGGGGATCGAGGTCGACAGCTTTCGCCTGCCCTGCGACATCCTCGCGGAGGTGCTCGGCGCGGCGACCCCGGTCGCAGCGCTGAGCGGGCCGACGATCGCTGCGGAGCTCGCGCGGCGGCTTCCCGCCGTGCTCGTCGCGGCCTCGCCCGACGAGGCGCTGAGCGCGCGCGTGGCGGCCGCGTTCACCTGCGAGTGGATGCGCATCTACCAGTCCGCCGACCTCGTCGGCGTGGAGCTTGCGGGCGCGTGCAAGAATGTCATCGCGGTCGCCGCGGGCGTGGCCGACGGCATGAATCTCGGCGTCAACACGAAGAGCGCGCTTCTCGCGCGGGGCCTCGCGGAGATCGCGCGCATCGGCGTCGCGCTCGGCGGGCGCTTCGAGACATTCTTCGGCGTCGCAGGGCTCGGCGACCTCGCCACGACCTGCTTCGCGCCCGAGGGGCGTAACCGCAGCTTCGGCGAGCGCCTTGCGCGCGGCGTCTGCGTCGAGGAGGCGCTTTCTGCGACGGCATCGGTGGTCGAAGGCGTTCCCACTGCGCGTGCGCTCGTTCGCATCGCCCGCGAGCGCGGCATAGAGCTCCCGATCTGCGAGACCGTCGAGGCGATGGTCTACCACGGCCTCGCGCCGCGCGAGGCGCTGGCGCAGCTCATGAGGCGCGTGGCGGCGACGGAGCGCCTCGGGTCCGTCTGACGGCCCGCGGACGCGGGCGGCGAACGATCATTCGTCCTCGCCGAACTTCGCTGCGACGAGTGCGAGCAGCGCATCGAGCGCCGTCCGTTCGTCGGCGCCGTCCGCAGTGATCTCGATCACCGTGCCGCAGGTCCCTGCGAGCATGAGCATCTGCAGGATCGACTTGCCGTCGACGATCTCCGCGTCGCTCTTCTTGCGAACGCTGATCGCAGCCGCGAAGCGCGAGGCCTCCTCGACGAACGCCATCGCGGGCCGCGCGTGCAGCCCGAGCCGGTTGACGATCGTGGTCTCTGCCGAAAGCATCGGCGTCAGCGGGCGACCTGCCCGGCATCGGCTTCATCGAGCAGCGTGACGACATCCTTCACGGTCGTCGCCTGTCGGAGGAAGCGGCGGAACTGGTCCTTCGAGAGATGCGAGAAGACCGCCTGGATCGCCTCGAGGTGGAGCTCGGGCTTCGCCTCGGGCGAGAGCATGAGCACGATCGAGTAGACGGGCTGCTTGTCGAGCGCGTTGAAGTCGATTCCCGATCGGCTCACGCCGATCGCGGCGATCGGCGAGGTGATCGACGCCGACTTCGTGTGCGGGATGGCCACGCCGTGGTTGAGTCCCGTCGAACCCTTGTTCTCGCGCGCGATGATCGCCTTCGCGAACACATCTCGGTTCTCCGCGCTGACCTTTCCGCTCGTGACCATCGCGTCGAGCAGCTCGCGGATGGCGTCGTCGCGCTTGAGCGCGACCATGTTCGGGACGATTGCGTTCTCGAGGACGATGTCTCGCAGCTTCATGGATGAATCACCGCAGGAGGGTGTCTGTCAGCGGCGCTGGCGCACGAACAACGGGCGCGCGTACCGCGCGGGCGCAGCATAGGGGAAAGTCGCGATGGAGAGAGCGTCAGCGGTGGTGCTTGTGGTTCCGCACCTGGTTCTTGTGGTCGATGATCTGACGCGCCTCGCGGTCGATGGCGAGGTCGATGGCGGCATAGAGGTCCGCATCGCGGTAGTTCACGATGAAGTCCTCGTGATGCGCCACATCGACGATGAACTCGACATGGAAGGCGTTGGGCTCCTTCTCGATCACGCAGTTGATCGACTGCACCTGGTCGAAGTACCGAACGAGCCGCTCGCTCTTCTTCCGCACATACGAGTCGATGGCTTCCGTGATCTCGAGGTGCTTGCCGGTGACGTTGATCTGCATGGGATGCCTTTCGCTCGGGGCCGCGCCGCCAAGGGCCGCGCAGCGGACGGTTGCAGTGCAGGCCCCGCGCCGACCTCTGTCGGCGACACGACGCCCACAGGCACAAGGTAGCGAGGCGAGCCGCCGCGCGTGAAGGGAACTTCGCCGAGATGTCGATTTGGCGGCGCGACGACTCCGCCGATCGCCGCGCTCGCGCCCGCCTACTGCCCGAGCGGCCTCGGCCTGACCATCGCCGCGAGCTCGTTCGCATCGCGGCGATAGCGGACCTCGACCGACTCGCCATGCCTGAGACCCGCGACCGCGAGCATCAGTTCGTCGCGGTTGCGCACGGGCCGGCCCGCCACCGCGAGGATCACATCGCCGACGCGAAGACCAGCCGCGCGTGCGGCCGACCCCGGCACGAAGCTGCGGATCCGCGCGCCGTCCACGGCGTCCTCCACCGAGAGGCCGAGCGAGGGATCGCCGCGGGAGACCGTGTCGTCGATCGCGCCGCGCTCGAGCATCCACTTGCGCCAGCGGGCCTCGACCCGCGCGAGCGGCTCGCCGAATGTGCGCTCGACCGCGCGCACGCCGCTCGGGTCCTCGCGCGATGTCTCGAGGAGCGCGCGATAGAACTCCTCGAGCTTCCCCTCGCGGGCGAAGAACTCGAAGATCGCCCGCACCTGCGGATAGTGACGCTCCGCGCCTGCCATGAACCGCTCGCCCGAGTAGCCGAAGAGGTCCTTCCACGGCCGCGCGGTGCTCGAGGAGACCTGGCGACGCGCGATGTTGAAGCGGATGTTCGGGTGGAACTCGATCGAGCCGTCGGCGCGAAGCGTGTAGTCCTCGTAGAGGCTGGCGAGCCCCTCCTGGATCCAGATCGGATGGCGCTGACCGCGCCGCTCCATGTCGGCGAAGTGGAGGAGGTGCACGAACTCGTGCTGCAGGCTCTGGCCCGTGTCGCGTGCCACGAGCCGCCGCTCGGAGTGCAGGTACATGCCCTTGATCTCGGGGCGCTCGAGGTAGCGCGAGGCGTCCTCGGGCCGCACGATCGCCACAAGCGCGGGCCGGTCGGGAGGGCTCTTGAAGTAGGACTTGAGGAGGTGCGCCTCGAGCGCGGCGAGGTCCTCGCGCATCCGCGCGTGGGCGCGGTCGTCGAGGAAGGTCGCGAAGAGGAGGCCGCGCGCCTCGTCGCGCTCGTAGCGGTAGCGGTCGCCGTGGGCCGTTTCCCACGCGGCGAGCGGATCGCGCGCGGCCCTGCGCGCAGGCCGCTCGGGCCGCGCGCGCTCGACGCGCCGATGCGCCTCGAGAATCGCCTCGTAGACGCGGCCATCGCGGATCGGCGCAAGGTCTGCGTCCTCGCGCATGATGTCGAAGGCGTCGAAGCCCGCCTCGACGGACTCGAGGAGCCGCGCCTCAGCCTCCTCGAGCCGACCGAGCTGCGCGAGCACGCAGGCATGGTTGTAGAGGAGGATCGGGTCGGGCTCGACCGACGCGATCCGCGCGGCGAGCAGGGGCTCGGCCCGCGTGAAGTCGCGCGCCCGCAGGGCGTCGTCGATCTCGCGCTGCGTCGGGACACGCGGGCGCGCAGGCTCGCGCGGCGCGCCCTCCTGCGTCGGAGCGTGCGCCGGACGGGGCGATGCGAAGGCCGCTGGAGAAGTCGATGCCGCGAAGGCGAATGCCAGTGCGGCGGCGGTGATGGCGCGCGGCGCGCGCACGCTCATCGCGAGGCCTCCGCGCAGGCGTCGACCTCGGATGGCCTGCGCGACAGCACCGTGGCGATGGCCTCCGGATAGGCGCTGCACTCCTCCCGGAAGACGCGCGCAGCGAGCGTCTCCGGCGTGTCGCCCGCCTCGACGGCGCATCGGCGCATCGCGACGATGGCGCCGCGGTCGTACTCCTCGTCCGCGAAGTGCACCGTGCAGCCCGTCTCGGGCTCGCCCGACGCAAGGACCGCCGCGTGCACGCGCAGCCCGTACATCCCCGCGCCTCCGAACTTCGGCAGGAGCGAGGGGTGGATGTTCAGTGCACGGCCCGTCCACCGCTCGTGCACGCGGAAGCGGCGGAGGTACCCCGCGAGGCACACGAGGTCCACCGACGACGCCTCGAGGCAGGCATCGAGTCGGTCCTCGAGGTTCGGGCCTGTCGGCACGACGGCGACGCGCAGCCCGCGCGCGCGGCATCTGGCGACTCCCTCGACCTCCTCGCGGTGCGCGACCACAAGCGCCACCTTCGCGTCAAGGTGCCCGCGCTCGCAGGCGTCGACGATGTTCAGCGCGGTTCGGCCGCTGCCCGAGATGAGGAGGCCGAGTCGGGCGGGGCGTTGCATGGCGGCGGGCGAGACGGGGGTCGTCGGGAAAATGGGGTGCGTGCAGCGCCGAGCTTCAGGATTCTACGGGCTGCGACCGCCCGCATTGGGCGGCTGCGGGGCATTGCGGAAGGGCATCGCCCGCCCCTCGGCGTCGACCGAGACCATGGTCAGCTGCGCCTCCGTGACGCGGACCCACGCACCGTCGAGCCGCTCCGAATCGACGACCACCTGCACCGTGACTGAGGTTCGGCCGAGTCGAATGGTGCGGCAGCGGAACTCGACGACCTCGCCGATCGAGACGGGCGCCTTGAAGTCCACCCTGTCGATCGACGCCGTCACCCAGCGGTGCAGGCCGTGCCGACGCGCCTCGATGTAGCCCGCTTGGTCGACATGGGAGAGAATGATCCCGCCGAAGATCGTGCCCTGGTGGTTCGTGTCGCGTGGCATCATCAGGACACGCAGCGCAAGATGAGGCTCGTCGACGGGTGGGAACTCGGACATGGAGGGATCGTAGCCGCTGCCCCTTGCCACGCGCGGCCCGCGAGGTTGCGTGGCTGTGCATGATCGCGCATGAATATTCATAAGGTGAATTCCCTGCGAACAATCATGCGAATTTGCACGAAGTGCGGCGACAGGCGTCGGGTCGCTTGACAAAGCGTGGCATTTGCGGAATGCTTGCGCATTCTGGAAGAGAGTTGGGGCGTGCCCTTCGGTCTGTGACCTGTTACTCGTGTGCAGGCATCCGAAGAAGGTCGCGCAACCGACCGAGGTAAGGAACGCCGCGAAACCCGCGGCGCTCGGACTTCGGCGCAAGTCGCTCGGGCCCGGCGCATGTCGGGTCGTCGAGGTTCAGCCGATGGGTTGATCCTCGCCCTCGCCGCGGTGGATCCATGCGATCCGCCAAGGTTCACGCAACGGGACTCGGCCCGATGCGATGGACGCGAGGTTCGGAGGCCGTTGGCCACCGCAGGGCGCGCCGCCAGATCCGAACGGTCGTGCAGTATGGACTTTTTCAGAGGCGTGCGTCCGATCGGCGCACGCCGCAGGAAGCAACGACGCCATGCCAGAATCAACGACAGACACTCCGAACATGCAGATCTCCCGCGCTCCCATGTGGCAGGCCGTGCGCCTGCCGCTCCGCCTCCGCATCTTCGAGACCGCTCGCCGACTCGGCGAGACCTCGGTGACGGAGCTCGCGGAGGCGGTCGGCCTCAACCGAACCGCCTTGTACTTCCACCTCCGTCAGCTCGAGAAGGCAGGCCTCCTGATCTCCCGCGCAGGCGAGCCGACCCCGGGCCGCCGCGGCAAGCGCCCGCGCTACTACCGCGCCGCGATCAACGAACTCGCGTTCCCTGTCGAGAACGACTCGAAGCGCGACGCTCAGAAGGTGGCGGACCTCTATCGCCCGTGGCTCAACGAGTCGCGCGCGACCGCGCTCGACATGCGCTCGGGCGGCGGCATCTCCGCGCGACGCGTCTCCCTGCACTGGGAGAACTTCACAGAGGACGAGGTCGCGCGCATCCGCGGGCTCTGCAACGAGTTCGACGACATCGTTCGCCGCGCCCGCACGCGCGCCAACAACTCGCGCAAGGCGCCCGCCGCGAACTTCCACCTCGGCGTCATCTTCGCGCCCGTCGACGGCCATGTCATGCCTGGCCCAGACATTCGGCCGAAGGTCGGCAAGTAGGACGAGGTGGGCGGGCCCGCCCTGTGGGCCTGCCTTGACCTGTGATTCGTAGACCAATCCTCGCGCGGACGGCGGTGCTCCCGCCGTCCGCGCGGCTTTGCCTTCAACGCTTCGCGCGAAGCAGCGGCTTGAGCCACTTTCCCGTCCAGCTCGCCTTGTCGCGCGCCACATCCTCGGGGGTTCCGCGCGCGACCACCGTTCCGCCGCGGTCGCCGCCCTCGGGCCCGAGGTCGACGATCCAGTCGGCGCACTTCACGACATCGAGGTTGTGCTCGATCACGACGAGGGTGTGGCCCTTGTCGGCGAGGCGCTCGAGCACGGTGAGAAGGCGCGCGACATCGGCGAAGTGGAGGCCCGTCGTCGGCTCGTCGAGCACATACAGGGTCGGCGCATCGGTCGCGTTGCCGAGCTCGGTCGCGAGCTTCACGCGCTGCGCCTCGCCGCCCGAGAGCGTCGTCGACGCCTGGCCGAGCTGGATGTAGCCGAGGCCGACATCGCGCAGGCACTCGAGCATGCGGTTGATCTTCGGGTGCGCGTCGAAGAAGGTGAGCGCCTCCTCGATGGTCGCGTCGAGCACATCGGCGATCGTCCGGCCGCGGTACTTGATCTCGAGCGTCTCGCGCGAATAGCGCTTGCCCTTGCAGACCTCGCAGTCGACGAACACATCGGGGAGGAAGTGCATCTCGATGCGCTTCACGCCCTGTCCCTGGCACGCCTCGCAGCGGCCGCCCTTCACATTGAACGAGAACCGCCCCGGCTCGTAGCCGCGGATCTTCGATTCAGGCACAAGCGACCAGATGCGGCGGATCTCGTCGAAGATCCCCGTGTAGGTCGCGGGGTTCGAGCGCGGCGTGCGGCCGATCGGCGATTGGTCGACCTCGACCACGCGCGCGATCTTGCCAAAGCCCGTGACGCGCGTGTGCGCGCCGGGGTTCACATTCTCGCCAAGCACATGCTTGCGCGCGGCGGCGAGCAGGATGTCGTTCACGAGCGTCGACTTGCCTGAGCCCGAGACGCCCGTCACGCACACGAGGCCGCCGAGCGGGAACGCGACATCGATGCCGCGGAGGTTGTTTGCGGCGGCGCCCTTCACGACGATCGCGCTCGACTCGCTCATCGCGCGGCGCTTCTTCGGAATCTCGACCCTCTTGCGGCCCGAGAGATACTCGCCCGTGAGGCTCGTGGGATGCGCCGCGATCTGCGCGAGATCTCCCTCGGCGACGAGCGTGCCGCCGTGGCGGCCCGGGCCCGGGCCGATGTCGACGATCCAGTCGGCCGCGCGCATCATGTCCTCGTCGTGCTCGACGACGAGCACTGTGTTGCCGATGTCGGAGAGCCGCCGCAGCGTCGCGATGAGGCGGTCATTGTCGCGCTGATGGAGGCCGATCGTCGGCTCGTCGAGCACATAGCAGACGCCCACGAGGCCGCTGCCGACCTGCGTGGCGAGACGAATGCGCTGCGCTTCGCCGCCCGAGAGCGTCGAGCTCGTGCGGTCGAGCGAGAGGTAGTCAAGCCCGACCGACGCCAGGAACCCAAGGCGCGCCTCGACCTCCTTGAGGATCGGCGCAGCGATCTGGCGCGACTCCTTCGAGAGCTCGATCGACTGGACGAACGCAAGCGCGCGCGAGACCGTCATGGCCGCGACATCGCTGATCGAGAGCGCGAGCGTGCCGCTCTTCAGCTTGACCGCAAGCGCCTCTGTGCGCAGGCGCCGGCCGTTGCACGCGGGGCAGGGCGCCTGGCTCATGTAGGCCATCAGGCGCTCCTTCACATTCTCGCTCTCGGTCTCTGTGGAGCGGCGCTTGAGATGCGGCAGCACGCCTTCCCACTCGAACGCGAGCTTGACGCCCTCGGCGGAGGATCCCCACATGAGCGCGGTGCGCGTCTTCGCGGGAAGATCCGCATACGGCGTGTCGAGATCGATCTTCGCAAGCGCCGCGAAACTGCGAAGGGCGCGCGCGTAGTAGATGTTCATGCGACGCCCGTTGCGCCGCCACGGCTCGATCGACTCGCGCAGCGGCTTCGTCATGTCGGGCACGCACAGCGCCTCGTCGAACTCGTTGACGGTGCCGAGGCCCGCGCAGGCGGGGCACGCGCCCTGCGGCGAGTTGAAGCTGAAGAGGCGCGGCTCGAGTTCGTCGAGCGCGCACTCCGGGTGGTCGGGGCAGGCGAACTTCTCGCTGAAGCGGTGTTCGGTCCACCCGTCCTTCGCGCCTGCCTCCTTCCCGGTCGGGTCCTCGATCAAGACCACGAGCGAGCCCTCGGCGAGCTTCAGCGCCGTCTCGACGCTCTCGGCGATGCGTTGCCGCGCGGATTCCTCGAGCACGATGCGGTCGACGACCGCGTCGATGTCGTTCATCTCGTAGCGGCCGAAACCAAGCGGATTCTCGCCGCCGTTCTTCAGCACCTCGCGCAGGTCGACGACCTTGCCGTTGGCGCGGGCGCGCACGAGACCCTGCTTCTGCAGCCCCTCGAGCACCTCGCGGTGAAAGCCCTTCTTGGCGCGGACGACGGGCGCACACAGCATCGCGCGCTTGCCGGCGAACCTCGTCACCAGCGTCTCGACGATCTGGCTCGGGTTCGACGCCGTGATCTCCTTGCCGCAGACATGCGCCGACTTCGACTTCCCCTTGCCTGTCTCCTCCGTGTGCCAGCAGGTCGGCGAGCCGCAGCGGGCGTACAGGAGACGCAGGTAATCCCAGATCTCGGTCGTCGTCGCCACGATCGAGCGCGGGCTATGGCCGCCCGAACGCTGCTCGATCGCGATCGTCGGCGGCAGGCCCTCGATCGCCTCGACATTCGGCTTCTGCATCTGGTCGAGGAACTGGCGTGCGTACGCGGAGAGCGACTCCATGTACTTGCGCTGGCCCTCGGCGAAGATGGTGTCGAACGCGAGCGAGCTCTTGCCCGAGCCCGAGACGCCTGTGATCACCACGAGCTTGTCGCGGGGGATCTCGACCGAGAGGTTCTTGAGGTTGTGCTCGCGCGCACCTCTGACGCGAATCGACTTCTCGGGCGTTGCCATGGGGGCGGCGATGATAGGGTGTCGCGCGCGCGCGGGCGGTTTGTCAGCCTTCGCCGACCATCGATCGCCGAGGCGAACTGCGCCGAAGGGGCTCGGGCGGGGGGCGGCTTCGCCCCGAAGCCGCGGCGTCGGTGGGTTTGGCGAGGATCAGAATGGTATTTTGTTCGAATTGTGCGCCCGAACACGCGACCGCGCCGAAATCTGGGGGTAGGAATTCCCTCGGATGTCTCCTCGTACGCTGAGCGCTCCCCAGACTCCGGCCGATGCCGCCGCCTCCCGCCCGTCCTCCTCGGAGGATCTCTGTAGCGCTGTGCGGGTCGCTGCCGGCGCCGCGGAGTCCATCCACGCGGAGTCCATCCACGCGGCCGCGAAGCTGCAGGAGACGAGCACGGACCCTGCATGCACGGCCCCTCGCCTCAACCAGGGCAAGACCATCCCAGGACCCGATGAGTGGCGCGCGCTGGAACGGCGCGCGTCTTCGTTTCGGGCCTGAGTGACTCCGCGCGCTTTCACAGCCGTCGTCGGTTGATCCGAGAACGCCCGAGAGGGCGTGGGCGGAGCTCTTCGCGCGGGCTGTGCGGCCTCCCCTCGCTCACGGTGCATGGGAGTGCACCCATTTCCCAAGACGGCGCACGCTTCGGATGCGACCTTTCGAATCGGGGCCGTCTGGGTCACAGGTTGATGAACCCAGCCCGCCCTTGTCCGTAAGGGATTGCGTCCGAGACGCAGGCGCGCTCGGGGCGCGCCCTCAGATGCCAGACCCGACAAGCCAGAAAGGGGTGTGTTCCATGGATATTCGGTTGTTCGATGGCAGCATCAAGACCAGCGACGCAGAGCTCGGTTATGTCCTCGACCGCATCAGTGGCGTGATCGACCGCATCGCGGACGCCGCGGGGCATGTCGATGTCCGCCTCGCTGATCTGAACGGCCCGCGCGGCGGCCTCGACAAGAGCTGCGCGATCCTGCTCACGCGCGCGCATCGCCCCGCGCTGCGCATCGAGGAGCGCGCCGAGACCTACTACGAAGCCATCGATGCTGCCGCCGCGCGGTTGCGGCGTGCGCTGTCGCGGTCGCTTGACCGTCCATTCCGCCGCGGGCACGACCAGCGGGGCATGGATGCCCGCATGTCGAGCCACCTCTCGGAGGAGCTGGCGGGCTGACGAAGGCCCGGCCCCATCGCGCTCATCTTCTCTCGTCATTTCTCGTCATCGACCCTACGCGCCGCGCGCCTCCTTCGAAAGGGGCGCGTGGCGTGCTTTTGAGCCGCCGCGAGCGACCGGGACCCGTGCCGGTCGGACATCGCAACGCACCCGCTGCGCATGATGCTCAGGATCCGTTGCGCCGGCCATCGAGCAGTTCGACAACGGCTTCCGCGACGCCCGTCGCGGAGGCGGGGTTCTGCCCCGTCACGAGGCGCTCCGACACGGCGACCTTCTTCTCGAAGTTCGGCGCCTCGACGAACCGCGCGCCGCGCGCGCGCAGCTTGGACTCGAGCGCGAACGGCACGACGGTCTCGAGCTTGACCGCGACCTCCTCCTCGTCCGTGAAGGCGGACACTTCCTTGTCTGCGACGAGGAACTTCCCGCTCGAGAGGCGCGCGTTCACCAGCGCCGCAGGCCCGTGGCACACGGCCGCGACGACGCCGCCGCGCTCGTAGACGGTGCGGATGAGTTCAAGCACGCCCGCGTCGTTCGGGAAGTCCCACATGGTGCCGTGACCTCCCGCGAAGAAGACCGCGTCGTAGGGAACCGACATCGCCTTCGCGATCGAGGTCGTCGACTTCGTGCGGGCGACCAGCGCTGCGTCGTCGAGGAACGCGGCGTTGGCGGGATCGCTGCGGTCGACGCCGTCCATCGGCGCCTCGCCGCCCTTGGGCGAGAGGAAGTCGATGGCGTAGCCCGCCTCGTGGAACACCTCGTAGGGGTGCGTGGCCTCGGAGAGATAGAAGCCGGTCGGCTTGCCGGTGTCGCCGAGCTGGCCGTGGTTGGTGAGCACGATCGCCACGCGGCGCTGGGGCTGCGCCGTCGCATCGGGCTTCGAGGCGGGACTCGTCGCGCAGCCGACGAGGGCGAGCAGCGCGAGGCAGGGGAGGAGGAGCGCGCGGAGGCGAGGCGGTTGGATCGGCTGCATGGCGGCGGCGATTGTAGAAGGACGATCGCCGCGCGCGCGCGGCGCTTTCCGCAGATCGCACGCAACGGTGATTCCTCCGTTCGCTGCCTTCAAGGAAGAACCGGCGCCTATCGCCTCTTGCGGCCGCGGCCTGCACGGGTCCCGGGCATGCCCGCCTTCGAGGGCTGGCGTTCGGCGCCGGAGTCCTTCGAATCGCCCCGCGCGCCGCGTGCGCGCGCGTCTGCGGGCAGCGACTTCAGCTTGTTGATCTCGTCGCGGAGGCGCGCGGCCTTCTCGAACTCGAGCCTCTCGGCGGCGTCCATCATCTCTGCCTGCATCTGGCCGAGGAGCTCCTCGCGGTCGAGGGCGTTCTCGTCGTCTGCCCCGTCGTCGCCCGTGGCGCCAGCCGCGCGGCGCGCTGTGCGGTGCGCTGCGAGCTCGAGCTCGATGCCGCGGCGGATCGCCTTCTGGATCGTCTTCGGCACGATGCCGTGCTCTGCGTTGTAGGCGAGCTGCTTGCGGCGGCGGCGCTCGACCTCGTCCATCGCCTTGCGCATCTCCTCCGTGACTTCGTCCGCGTAGAGAAGCGCGAGCGAGTTCGCGTTGCGCGCGGCGCGGCCCATCGTCTGGATGAGGCTCGACTGGCTGCGCAGGAAGCCCTGCTTGTCCGCGTCGAGGATGCAGACGAGCGAGACCTCGGGCAGATCAAGGCCTTCGCGCAGCAGGTTGACGCCCACGAGCACATCGAACGCGCCTTCGCGCAGGTCGCGCAGGAGCTCGAGCCGCTCAAGCGTCTCGATCTCGCTGTGGAGGTAGCGGACGCGCATCCCTTCCTTGTGGAGATACGCAGTGAGGTCCTCGCAGAGCCGCTTCGTGAGCGCTGTGACGAGCGTGCGCTCGCCCTTCTCGGCGCGGAGGCGGGCTTCCTTGAGGAGGTCGGGCACCTGCGTGCGCGCGGGGCGCACTTCGATCGGCGGGTCGACGAGGCCTGTCGGGCGGATCACCTGCTCGGCGACGACGCCCTGCGCCTGGTCGAGCTCCCACGGTCCGGGCGTCGCGCTGACATGGATCACCTGCGGCACGAGCTCGACGAATTCCTCGAACCTGAGCGGCCGGTTGTCGAGCGCGCTCGGAAGGCGGAATCCGTGGTCGACGAGCGTCTGCTTGCGCGCGCGGTCGCCGAAGTACATGCCGCGGATCTGCGGCAGCGTGACATGGCACTCGTCGATGATGACGAGCCAGTCATCCTCGCCGTTTCCGCCGGGCGCCTGGCGGAAGTAGTCGAGGAGCGTCCACGCGCGCGCGCCCGACGGACGCCCGTCGAAATGCCGCGAGTAGTTCTCGATGCCGTTGCAGAAGCCCGTTTCCTCGAGCAACTCGAGGTCGTGCTTCGTGCGCGCGAGGAGGCGCTGCGCCTCGAGCAGCTTGCCTTCGCCGCGCAGCTCGGCGACGCGCGCGTCGAGCTCGGCGCGGATCGACGCGATCGCGACCAGCTTCTGCTCGTCGGGCATCACATAGTGGACGGCGGGGAAGATGAAGGTCTTCTGCTCGTCGGCGAGCAGCTCGCCGCTCGTCGGGTCGAAGAGCTGGATCGTCTCGATCTCGTCGCCGAAGAGGTCGATGCGGATCGCGTACTGCTCGTACGCGGGATACACCTCGATGCAATCGCCGCGCACGCGGAAGTTGCCGCGCGCGGGCGCCACTTCGTTGCGCGAGTACTGCATCGCGGAGAGCCCGAGCAGGAACGCGCGGCGGTCGAGCTTCATGCCGCGCTCGATGAAGATCGTCTTGTTGCGGTACTCGCTCGGGCTGCCGAGGCCGTAGAGGCACGAGACGCTCGCGACCACGATCGTGTCGCGGCGCGAGAGGAGCTGGCTG
>JBIKTI010000249.1:0-4757 GCA_044348205.1 Phycisphaerales bacterium
TCGATGCCGTCGCCGAGGTCGGCAACTGTCCGTCGCGCGAACCGATCGTGGCCGTCATCGTCTCGGCCGACTGCGAGGGATTCGACCTCGAGGCCGTTGCGGGCGCGTTCCGTCGCGTCGATCCGCTGGTGCCGCTCATCCTCGCCGTGCGTCGCGAGCAGGAGGACCTGATCGCAGGTGCGATCGCCGAAGGATTCGAGCATTCGCTGGTCCTGCCGGTGGATCCCGACGAACTTGCGCCCGTCCTGCGCGAAGTAGGCGCGATGGAACCGACCCGCGCATCGCGCTCGACTGCTCCGACGGGTGCGGCGCAGAGCGCTTCAGCCGGCAGTCCTGCTGGCGCTCCGATGGGGCCCGCCGCAACGGACGGCAAGGTGCCCGCCCGCGGCGTCGTGGAACTCGCCATCGAGGACGCGATTGCCGGCGCATCGCGGACGAAGTCGGACGAGGTGAAGCCACCCGAGCGTGCCCGTCCCGCCGCCGCGGCGTTCAGCGCTCCCTCTGCCCCCGCGGCTGCGCCACCGCAGGCGCCACAGCGGTCGCAGCGCACCATTCGGTCGTTCGAGATGCCCGCGCAGCGGTCGACAGGCGTCGCGCACGACGACGGAGCCCCCGGAGACACGACCCTCGTTCGCGCGCTCCTCGCGGGCGCACCCGTCGAGGAGGCCGCGCTCCGCGTGCTGCGCCACCACCTCGCGAGCGACGATGTGCGGTTCGTCGCGGCCATCCGCGCGGGCGAAGAGGCGGCCGTCGGCACGGAACGGAAGCGTCTCCACCAGGCCGAGGTGCGCGGCAGCGCGAGGGTCCACGGAAGCCTGGTCTCCGCCTTGCTCGACGCCGCGGCGATCGAACCTTGGGCGGCGTGGCTTGCGCACTGGCTCGACCTCGAGGACGCGCAGCGCGAGCTGCGCCGCCTCGCCTACACCGACGAACTCACGGGCGCAGGCAACCGCCGCGCCTTCGACGAGGTCATCCGCGACACCATGGCGGAGGCGCTTGTCAACAGGCGCACGCTCAGCCTGATGGTCCTCGACATCGACGACTTCAAGCGCTACAACGACGAGTTCGGCCATCAGGCAGGTGACCATGTCCTCCGCGAGACGGTCGAGCTCCTTCGCTCGTGCGTCCGCTCGGGCGACCATGTCTTCCGCATCGGCGGCGACGAGTTCGTGGTGCTCTTCTGCGATGCATCGGGCCCGCGGCAAGGAGGCGGCGGCGCTCCCGAGTCGGTCGAGGAGATCGCGCGGCGCTTCCAGCGCGCAGTGAACGACCTGCGGCTTCCGCAGCTTGGCCGAGAGGGTCCCGGCACCTTCACGGTGTCAGCGGGCGTCGCGGTCTTCCCGTGGGAGGGACTCGATGCGGCGGCCCTGATGCGCCGCGCCGATGGACGGGCGATCGAGTCGAAGCGCAACGGCAAGAACCTGATCACCTTCGGACCTGGCGCGCCAGGTGGCTGACCGCGCCCAGCGCGCAGCTCTCCCTCACGCAGCTCTTGCTTTCAAGGCGCCCGCGCGTTCTGCCGATCTCTGCCGACCGCCCGAGCACCAGATGGATCCGAGCCGCCACCCGCGCACCATCATCCTGAGCGACCTCCATCTTGGCCGCCCAGGCGGCGCGGAGGAGGCCGCGCGGTTCCTTCCCGTCGTCGACGGCTGCGAGCGCCTGATCCTCAACGGCGACACGGCCGAACTCCACCACGGGCGACACCGTGCGAAGGCGGAGGCGGAGCTCGGGAGGCTCCGCGACCTCTGCCATGCGCGCGCCGTGCGGCTCGACCTGATCGCAGGCAACCATGACCCCTTCGTCAGCGAGGTGCGCTCGCTGCGCCTTCTCGACGGCGCCATCTACCTGACGCACGGCGATGCGCTCCACCCCGCGATCGCGCCGTGGTCCCCGCACGCGGCGGTGATGCGCGCCGCGTTCGAGCGCGCGCTCGCGCAGGGCGCATCGCAAGCAGCGGCTCCCACCGAGGATCAGATCTTCGCGGCCGCACGCGAGGCCGCGATCGCCGAATGGCAGAGCCTCGGCGACGGCGCGCATGTCTCGACCATCGCGAACATGGCGATCCGCCCGCATCGCGCGCTCGCAGCGGTCGCCTACTGGCGCAGCTACCCCGCATTGGTGCGCGACTGGGCGGAGCGCTTCGCGCCAACCGCGGGCACCGTCGTCGTCGGCCACAGCCACAGGCCATTCGTGCGAACGCTCGGAGGCCTTCGCATCGTGAACACAGGCGCCTACGGGTTTCCAGGAACGCCCCTCGCCGCGCTCGTCGAGGCAGGCGAGGTGCTTGTGCACCGCATCGAGGAGCGGGGAGGCCGCTATCGGCTCGCGGAACGGCCGATCGCGCGATGGAGTGCCGCGCCCCGCGGCCCTCAGCCGCCGGCGCGCGCCGACGCAAGCGCCGACGCGATGAAGCCCGCGGCCTCCGCGAGCGCCGCGCGGTCGATCGATGTGGCGTAGCCGAGCGCCGTGAGCTCGCGGTCAAGCGCCTCGGTCGCGATGTTGCCCGCGGCACCTGGCGCATACGGGCACCCGCCGATCCCGCCCGTCGACGCATCGAACGAGCGGACCCCGAGCGCGACCGCCCGCCGCGCGCACTCGCTTGCGCGGCCCTGCGTGTCGTGGAGGTGCAACACGATCTCGCCGAGCGGGCGCACGCGCGCGCACCGCTCGAGGACCCGTGCGATCTCGTCGGCGGTGGCGACGCCGAGCGTCTCGCCGAGGTCGAGTTCGTCGACGCCGACGGCGAGCAGCCGCTCCGCCGTCTCGGCGACGGCCTCGGGCGACACGGGCCCGTCGTACGGACAGCGCACGACGCAGCTGACATAGCCGCGCACGGCGACGCCCGCCGCGTGCGCGCCGCGCACCACGGGCTCGAAGCGCGCGATCGACTCTGCGATGGATGCGTTGATGTTCTTCCGCGCGAATCCCTCGCTCGCGGCCGTGAAGACGGCGACCTTCCCGACGCCGCATGCAAGCGCGCGCTCGAGCCCCTTCTCGTTCGGCACGAGCGCAGAGAGGAGCGCGCCGCTCTCCCGCGCTGCGCCGACGACGCCGCGGAGCACTTCCTCGGCGTCCGCAAGCTGCGGAACCCACTTCGGGCTCACGAAGCTCGTCACCTCGATCTCGCGAAGCCCCGCCGCGAGAAGAAGCTTGACGAAGCGGATCTTGTCGCCTGCGGGCAAAATCGCCCGCTCGTTCTGCAGCCCGTCGCGCGGCCCGACCTCGCAGATGTGGCAGGGCTCGCTCACGGCGCCTGTTCCTCGGATGGCGTCTCGGGCGTCACAGGCTTCTCGCGTGCCTCACGCTCGCGCTCCTCGCGCTCCTCGCGCTCGATCTGCTCCCGATGCTCGCGCGAAGCCTTCGTGAAGAGCCACGCGGCAAGCACGAGGACGAGCACCGTCGCCAGCGCGCCGCCCGCGAAGAGCGCCCACTCCGACGCCCTGATCGCCATCACTCCATCGTCCTGCACGGGGTGCATCAGCCCGTCTCCCCTTCGTCTGCCGCCGTGGCGGACGCGAGGAAGGCGAGCGGCGCGACCACGGCCGCGGCCTGCGAACCCTCCGCGTTCACGAGGACGCGCGTCCCTTCCGCGTAGGCCGATGAATCGATCATCGCGAACGCGACGGGAACCGCTCCGAGCATCGGCGCGAGCCCGCTCGAGGTGACGACGCCGACCTGCTCGCCGATCGACCCGCCTTCCACGAACGCGAAGACCTGCGCATCCGCGACGGGAAGAAGGTCGCTCTCCACGCGGAGCCCGACGAGCCTGCGCTTCGGCTTCCCGAGGTGCTCCATGCGCGCGACGACCTCCTGCCCCGGGTAGCAGCCCTTCGCGAAGCTCACGCGCGAGGCGAGGACGCCCGACTCGTGCGGCAGGTTCGTCGGGCCGAAGTCGATGCGGAAGTACGGCGTCCCCGCCTCGAGGCGCGCCGTGTTCGTGGCGAACCAGCCCGCGGGCCGAGCGCCGAAGGTGGTGAGCGAGAGCCAGAGCGCGGCCGCGTCGCCGCGCGCCACCGAGATCGCGCAGCCATCCGCGCCATAGTCGTCGGTGCGCATGATCGTCGCGCGCGCTGCGCCGAACGGCACTTCCCACGCCTCGACGCCCTCGCGGGGCGCAGCGAGCCCGAGCGCCTTCAGCGCGGCGGCGGCGCGCGGCCCCGCGATCACGAGGCGCGCATGCGTCGCGGCGCGCGCCTCCACCACGACATCCTCCGAGAACACCATCTTCTCGAGCGCCTCGCGCACGGCGTCGACATCGTGGACGAGCGTGTCGATCACAATCGCATCGGGCAGGACCCCGACCACGAGGTCCGCGTCGATGCGGCCCTTGCGGTTCGTCAGGAAGGCGCGCACGACGGAGCCCTCGGCCAGCTTCTTGACCTCCTGCGTGACGAGACGGTTCACGAAGTCGGCGCGGTCCTTGCCGCGCACGACGATCGTTCCGCGCTCGCACGAGTCGACGAGCGCGCAGCCGCTGCGGATCGCGGCATACTCGAGCTCGACCTCCGCATAGGCGGCCACAACCTCGCAGGTGGGCGCGCCCGTCTCGTCGGCGGGACCGAAGGGCAGGTACTCGATCTCGATCTCGCGCCGCGTCGCGACCGCGCCCCGCGCCTCGCGGGCGCGTTCCGCGCGGCGTGCCGCGTCCTGCGCCGCGAAGGCGCGATGTGAGTCTCGGAGCGGAGTTTCAAATCGCATGGGTGAAATCCTATACCATCGAACGCTTCCCGATCCGCGTGCCGCGCACGCAATCC
>JBIKTI010000250.1:0-4739 GCA_044348205.1 Phycisphaerales bacterium
GTTCGCGCTCGAGTTCGGCGACTACACCCTCGCCGTGACGGTGCCAGACACCTGGACCGTGGCTGCGACGGGCGAGCTCGCGAACGCAGGCGAGGTGCTCACGGCCGCGCAGCTCGGGCGGCTCGAGGCGGCGCGCGCCTCCGAACGGCCCCAGTTCGTCACCACGCCCGAGGAGGCCGCCGCACGCCGCGCAGCCACGCCCACGGGCACGAAGACCTGGCGTTTTGCGGCGGGGAATGTGCGCGATGTCGCCTTTGCCGCGAGCCCGACCTTCATCTGGGACGCCGCGAAGGCGCCGATCTCGGGAAGCGAGCGCTCCGTGCTCGCGATGAGCTTCTATCCCGCGGAGGGCGAGCCGCTCTGGAGCCGCTACTCCACGCACGCGATCGCGCACACCATCGACTGCTTCTCGCGCTACGCGTTTCCCTATCCCTATCCCGTCGCCATCAGCGTGAACGGGCCCGTGGGCGGGATGGAGTATCCGATGATCTCCTTCAACGGCCCGCGCCCCGAGGCCGACGGCACCTACTCGGCGGGCACGAAGTGGGGTCTCGTGAGCGTCATCATCCACGAGGTCGGGCACAACTGGTTCCCCATGATCGTCAATTCAGATGAGCGCCAGTGGACATGGATGGACGAGGGCCTGACGACCTTCTGCCAGTACCTCGCGGAGCAGGAGTGGGAGGACAAGTATCCGTCGGGCCGCGGGGAGCCTGAGAAGATCATCGACTACATGACGAGCGCCGAGCAGGAGCCGATCATGACGAACTCAGAGAGCGTGCGCCGCCTTGGCCCGAACGCCTACGCGAAGCCCGCCACCGCGCTCAATGTCCTGCGCGAGACGGTCCTCGGGCGCGAGCTCTTCGACTTCGCGTTCCGCGAGTACTGCCGCCGCTGGGCGTTCAAGCGGCCCGAGCCCGCCGATTTCTTCCGCAGCATGGAGGACGCCTCGGGCGTCGACCTCGACTGGTTCTGGCGCGGCTGGTTCTACTCGACGCGCGCCGTCGATGTCGGCATCGAGCGCGTCACGCGCCACACGGTCGAAACGCGCGACCCCGCGCTCGTGAAGGCGGAGAAGAAGGCCGAGCGCGACGGGCGGCCCGAGACGTTGTCCGAACTCCGCAACAAGGGGCTTGCGCTCCGCGCGGACCGCTACCCTGAACTCCTCGACTTCTACTCGACCTTCGACGAACTCGATGTGACCGACGAGGACCGGCGCCGCTTCCAGCGGCTCGTCGAGCAGTTCGGCGCACGCGACGCGGCGCTTCTCGAGACGCCGCTCCATTTCACGGTTGTGCGCTTCTCGAACGCGGGCGGGCTGGCGACGCCGCTTCCGCTTGTCCTCGTGCTCGTCGATGGCAGCGAGATCGAGACCTCGCTCCCCGCTGAGATCTGGCGCTATTCGGGCGGGAACACAGCCACCAAGCTGTTCGTGACGGCGCAGGAGGTCGCCCGCGTCGAACTCGACAGGCGGCGCCAGACCGCGGATCGCGACCCGAGCGACAACATCTTCCCGCAGGAGATCGAGCGACGGTGGTTCGCTGTCGAGCCGCGCGTGCGCGGCGGCAACCCGATGCGCGATGCGGGTGACTCTGAGCGAAGGCAGGAGACGCGGGTCGCAGCGGAGCGCCTCGGCCCGAGGATCGTCGCAGCCATCGAGGGCGGCCGCAGCGCGGGCAGCGTCCTCGCAGCAGGCGACGGCGCCGCGCCCGCCGACGGCTGGGGCACTGCGTTCGTGGTCCTGGACGGCGCTGAGCAGGGCGATGGCGGCATCGCGCAGATCGTCTCGGCGGGGCCCGACCGCACCATCGGCGGCGAGGACGACATCTCGTTCGTCGTGACGGGCGATGGCCGCGTGCGCGAACGCGCGCGGCGCCCGCGGTAGGGCGGCGCAGGCGGACCTACTTCGGCTCGAGCCCTGTGACCGACAGCAGCACTGCGAACGCGTTGTAGACGCCGTGCATGAGGATCGCCGCGACGATCCACGGAAACGCGTGGGAGATGCGCGCGGGTTCGCGCTCCGTCATCACGCGACGCCACATGCGCGCCACGCCCACAGCGGCGATGGTCGAGCAGATCGCATGCATGGGCATGGTGACGGCCCAACGCCACGCCGCGAGCTCCTCGCCCCGATCTGGAAAGTAGATCGTGAGGTAGATCGCATTCTCGATGGCGCCGAAGAGGAGGCCACCCGCGAGGCCTGCTGCGATGATCGCAGCGGTGCCGGACACTTTCAGTGCGCGTGTCGGCGAGGGAGCGCCAAGCAGCCACGGCTTGCGCTCGACGAGCCAGAGGACGACGGCGACCTTCGCCATCTCCTCGACGACGGGCCCCGTCACGGTCACGGCCATGTATCCGAGACCGCCGCCGAGCCCGAGCGACGACCAGAGCGTGCAGAGGATCGCGGCAGGCCCTGCGACAAGCACAAGCCCCGTGAAGACAAGCGCACGCGTGGCGGGGGAGGTCCCGCGCTCGCGCTCGGCGAGATGATCGGCGTAGCCCGCTATGCCCACCATGGCGTCGCCGCGCCACGCGAGCGATGGCTCGTCGCGGGCGGAGCTCTCCGCATCGTCGAGCCCGCCTCCAGGCCCCGCGCGCACGGGCTCCTCGTCGAGCCTGTCTCCCGACGCGAGGTCGAGCGGCGTCCCGCGCATGTGCGGCTCGCGGAACACGCTTGGGTCATGGTCTGGTGTTCGCGCCATCCAGTGGTTCCGCGCGCGGAGATCCTCAGGTGCGGCGCGGGATGAGCGCCGTGCCGTACGCGATGACCTCTGCCATCGGCATCGCGTTCGGGCCCGCCAGGCTCCCGATCGAGCTGGTCTCGTAGCGGACATTGATGACGGCCGTTGCGCCGCTTGCGCGGGCCTCCTCGAGCATGCGGCAGAGCGCCTCGCGCCTTGCGCGCACCATCATGCGCTCGAAGGAACGGACCTCGCCGCCGATGATCTTGCGCAGACCTGCTGCGAAGGACTTGAAGTAGTCTGATCCGATCACGACGGAACCCGACACAAGCGCGCCCTCTGCGTCCGCAAGCGCCGCAGGCGGGACGCGCAGGTTCGTCGCGGACATCCCCGCGAGCTCGCGCTCGCGGCGATCAAGCGCGCGCAGGTGCGACGCCTCGACCGCGCGCCCGACGAAGAACCCGAGCGCGATGAGGAAGAGTGGAACTGCGCAGTTGAGAAGCGGTGCGAGGACTTCCATGGCGTCGAGGCTCTGGCTGTCGGGGATCGATCACGCGAACGGGGCGTCTGCGCCGGACGGCATGCCGAACTGCTGCGCGGGCGGCGGGGCGGTGCTCCCCGCGTTGCGCCGCAGCTTCACGGCCGTGCCGTAGGCGTAGAGCTCGGCCGCGCCCTGGGTGATCGCGCTCGTGCTGAACCGGATGTTCACCACTGCGTCTGCGTTCAGCTGCCGGGCCTGCGCCATCATGCGCTCGATCGCCTCGCGCCGCGCCTCCGTGAGGAGCTCTGTGTAGCCCTTGAGCTCGCCGCCCACGAGGTTCTTGAACGACGCCGCGATGTCGCGGCCGACATGCTTGGTGCGGATGGTGTTCCCTTGGACGAGCCCGCACAGGGCGGTGATTTCATATCCAGGGACGGTCTCCGTGTTGACGATGATCATGCTGCCTCCTCGCAGGAGCGGATGCTACCACCCGCGGTGGCGAGGTGTCAGAACGGGGTCTTCGCCACGAACTCGACGCGCGCACCCGTGCGGGGGTGCGTGAACGCCAGCCTGCTTGCATGAAGTGAGAGCCGTGGCCGCACTGTGCGCGCAGCGCCTTCGGCGTAGAGCTCGTCGCCGAGGATCGGGTGGCCGATCGCGAGCATGTGCACGCGCAGCTGGTGGCTGCGCCCCGTGAAGGGTGTCAGCCGCACGCGTGTCCACGGGAAGCCGCCGTGGTCGCGCCCGCGCTCGACCACCGCGAAGTCTGTTCGGCTCGGCTTTCCCTCGGCCATGTGCACGATCTGCCGCGCGCTGCCGAGCGCCTCCTTGCGCAGCGGAAGATCGACCGAGCCGCCGTCCGCGGCGACATGTCCCTCGACGAGCGCTTCGTACTCCTTCTCGACGGCGCGCGCCTCGAAGGCCATGGAGAGCGCACGGTGGGTCTCTGCGTCTCGCGCCAGCACGATGACGCCAGAGGTGTCGCGGTCGAGGCGATGGACGATTCGCGCGCCCGCGAAGCAGTGCTGCAGCCGCGCGACGAGGCAGTCCGCCTTCTCGGGGCCGATTCCAGGGACAGAGAGAAGCCCCGACGGCTTGTCGACCGCGAGAAGCCACTCGTCGGCGTGGAGAATGGGGCCTGTTCCATCGGGCACGCCCACTACACTACCCGACCCATGACCCCGCTCATGAACGCGCTCCTTCTCACGGCAGTCACCCTCGCGAGCCCACCCGCGCCGCGCGCCGAACCCGCGCCGCGCGCCGAACCCGGCGTCTCGCACGCGCGGCAACTGACCTTTCCAGACCGCTTCATCAAGGCAGGGGAGGCCTACTTCTCGCCCGACATGAAGAAGATCGTTTTCCAGGCGATCGAGGTCGTTCCAGAGGGCTCCGAGCCCGACGAGTTCTACGCCATGTTCGTGTGCGATGTGGTGCGCGACGCGGCGGGCGACATCACGGGCGTCTCGAACATCGCGCGCATCTCGCCGAAGGGAAGCGCCAACACCTGCGGTTGGTTCCACCCGACCGATCCGAAGCGGGTGCTCTTCGCGTCGACAGTGACAGCGCCGACGGCCGAG
>JBIKTI010000251.1:0-4717 GCA_044348205.1 Phycisphaerales bacterium
GCGCGACTCGAAGGCGCTCGGCACGCAGGCGGGCGAGCTCGACCTCGCGTTCCTCGTCGACGGCCTCAAGAGCGAGCGCGAGCAAGGCATCACGATCGATGTCGCGTTCCGCTACTTCACGACCGCTGCGCGCAAGTTCATCATCGCCGACACCCCTGGCCACGAGCAGTTCACGCGCAACATGGCGACGGGCGCGAGCAACTGCGACCTCGCGATCCTGCTCGTCGACGCGCGCCACGGGATCAGCGTGCAGACGCGGCGCCACGCGTTCATCACGAGCTTGCTCGGGATCGGCGAGATCGTGCTTGCGGTCAACAAGCTCGACCTCATCACGGATTCGAGCGGCGCCTTCTCGCAGGACCGCTTCAACGAGATCGTGCGCGCCTTCGAGGAGTTCAGCACGCGCCTGGCCGCGCGCAATATCCGCGCGATCCCGATGTCGGCGCTCAAGGGCGACAATGTCGTCGAGCGCAGCGCGCAGACGCCGTGGTATTCGGGCCCGACGCTGCTCGAGCACCTCGAGACCGTGCCGCTCGGCGGCCGCCGAAACCAGATCGACTTCCGCTTTCCCGTGCAGTGGGTGAACCGCCCGAACCTCGATTTCCGCGGGTTCGCGGGCACGGTCGCCAGCGGCTGCGTGAAGCCCGGCGACCGCGTGATGGTGCTGCCGTCGCGCCGCACGACGACCGTGAGGCAGATCGTCACCTTCGACGGCGATCTTGGCGAGGCGGGCCCCCCGCTCTCGGTCACGCTCACGCTCGCCGACGAAGTCGACTGTTCACGCGGCGACACGCTCGTCCACCCAGGCAACGAACCGCATGTCTCGCAGGATGTCTCCGCGATGGTCGTGTGGATGGACGACGCGGCGCCGCTTGTTCCGGGCAAGGAGTACATCCTCAAGCACGGCCCGCACAAGACGCCAGCGTCGGTCGTCCGCATCGCGCACCGCGTCGATGTGAACACGCTCGACCGCTCGCCCGCACCCGCGCTCGCGCTCAACGACATCGGCGAAGTCGCGATCCGCACGAGCCGCCCGCTCGTCTACGACGCCTACACGAAGAACCGCGCGACGGGCGCGTTCATCCTCGTCGATCGGCTCACGAACATGACCGCGGGCGCTGGCATGCTCCTCGACCCGTCCGAGGCCGACGCCGGCAACTGGACGAGCGCTCCGCGCGCCACGCACCTGGCGCCGAGCGCACAGGTGATCACGCCCGACGAGCGCGCTAAGCGCCTCGGGCAGAAGCCGTTCACGCTGCTCTTCACTGGGCTTTCAGGCTCTGGAAAGAGCGAGATCGCGCGCGCGGTCGAGCGGCGGCTCTTCGACCTCGGTCGCTTCGGCGCGGTGATCGACGGCTCGGCGTTGCGCTCGGGCATGAGCCGCGACCTCGGCTTCTCGAAGCACGACCGCTCGGAGAACCTGCGCCGCGGCATGGAGCTTGCGCGCGCAATGAACGAAGTCGGCCTCGTGGTGCTCGCGAGCTTCACCGCACCCGATGCAAGCGTTCGCGCCCGCGCGCGCGAACTCGTCGGCCCCGATCGTTTCGCGCTCGTCCATGTGTCGACGCCGCTCGACGCCTGCCGCCGTCGCGACCCGTCGGGGCTCTACGCAGCCGCCGCGCGCGGGAGCGTCAAGGATGTCCCTGGCCTCGACCTCGACTACGAGACTCCCGCCGACGCCGATCTCGCGCTTCCCATGCACGAGTTCGGTGCAGGCGAAGCAGCGCTCCGCGTGGCCGTGGAACGCGTGATGGCATTCCTCGAGACACGCGGAGCGGTCGTTCGCTGAGCGCGCGTGCCGTCTGGAACGGCTGAACAGCGCTTGAATCTGCAGCAGCCCGGATCAGCAACCGCCCCACGCAGCGAGCATCGCGGCGAGGTCCTGCGCGTCGACGGAGCCATCGCCATTGATGTCGGCCGCGCTCTTGGGCGAACCCCACGAGTTCAGAAGCTGCGCGAGATCCGCGGGGCCGACTGTGCCGTCGCCCGAGAGATCAGCAGGGCATGACGGCGCGGCCGCGGGGATGTAGAGCCACACGCCGCGATACGCGCTGATCTCGCCGATGGGCGCAGTCATGTTGGCCGTGAAGGTGCCGTAGTTCGGGTTGTAGCCCGCGCCGATGGCCGGCGAGTAGGCGCTCTTCGGGTTGCCCGGGACCAGCGTCGATGTCCAGCCCGAGAGCCCGAAGGAACACCCGACGACCGTGCAGGAGAAGCTCGTCTCCTGAAACACCTCGAAGAATCCGAGCCCCTCGAGGGTGTACTGCGCGCCGCCCGCCTCTCCCGTCGCCGTGATGGCGGGAATCCACTCCGACAGAAGCTCGATGACATCCTCGCGCGATGCCCAGATGAAGCCTGTGACATTCTGGGCGCCGAGCAAGCCATCGCAGGGCGTCTCGCCATCGGTCGGGCACACGGCCTCGACCTGCGTCCACTTGCGGGCGGTGGTCGTGTGGACCTGCCGCCACTGGCGGCCCTTCGAGTCGGTGTAGGCGATCTGCGCGGAAGCCGAGGCCACGGAGGACGCGGCGACCGCTGCGGAGGCGATGAGGATGAGCGATGTGCGGGACGAAAGCATGGATGGTCTTCTGAATGGGTGTGGCCAAACGGTCGAGCGCGAACACGCGCCCGCAGGCCATTGGAGCGGCCTCCACCCGTCGTGATACACGCCGCAATCGGAGAAACGACAATCCGCGCGGCTCGCTCGACGAAAGCACCGCGACCACACCCGATCGGGTGCGCAATCCGCACCCCCGAACGCGGCGCGCACTACTCCCGCACCACGCGCATCGCGATCAGGTCCTGGATATCGACCAGCCCAACGGGCTTGCCGTCCTGGTCGACCACGGGAATCTCGTCGAGGCGGCGCTCCTGCACCAGCTGCACGGCATCGCGCACGAGGGAATCCGTCGACAGCGTCGTCGGATGGCGCGTCATCACCGTCGAGATCGGAGCATCGAGCGCGGAGAGGCCACCGCCGTTCACATGGCGGCGCAGGTCGCCGTCCGTGAAGATCCCGCTGAGCCGACCTGCAGCATCGACGAGCACGATCGCTCCCGCGCGCCGCCCCTCGCCTGCCTCGCGCAGCGCCTCGCGCACGGAGGTCGTGTCGGGCACAGCGGCCAGGTTCTTCCCGACGCGGAAGCGCAGCACCTCTGTGACGGGCCGCAGGCCCGCGCCGAGCATGCCGCCCGGGTGATGCTTGTGGAAGTCGTCCTTGCCGAAGTCGCGGCGCTGCGCAAGCGCGAGCGCCAGCGCGTCGCCCACGGCGAGGGTCAGCGTCGTCGACGCGGTCGGCGCGAGGTTCAGCGGGCACGCCTCGGTCAGGTCGCCGAGGTCGATGTGCACGGTCGAGACGCGCGCGAGACTCGAGCTCGGCCGGCTCGAGAGGCCCACGGTCGGGATCCCATCCATCTTGAGGATCGATCCGAGTGCCACGACCTCCTGCGTCTCGCCCGACCAGCTGAGAAGCATCACGATGTCGTCGGCGCGGATCGAGCCGAGGTCGCCGTGCACAGCCTCCGCTGGATGCACGAAGTGCGAAGGCTGCCCGAGGCTCGAGAGGCTCGCCGAGATCTTCGCGCCCACGAGCCCCGACTTGCCCATGCCGCTGACGACGACATGGCCGCGGCACGACTCGAGGAGATCGAGCGCGGCGTGGAGCGAGGGAACGGAGTCCGCGGCGACGCGCTCCGCGAATCGCCCGACCGCCTCGGCTTCCGTGCGGAGCACCTCGACGAGGAAGGCGCGCTCGTTGGAGCGGACATGCGGGTCACTTGCGGAGAGCGCGCGAGAATCGGCCATCGACGCAGTGTAATCGACTGGAATTCAGCCCGATTCCATCCGAGCCGCGTGGTAGATTGATGCCGATGTCGCAGACCGACTGGCTTGTCCGATTGCCCGTCTTCCAGGGCCCGCTCGACCTCCTGCTCTTCCTCGTGAGGCGCGCGGAGGTCGACATCCATGAGATCCCCATCCACACGCTCACAGACGAGTATCTCGCGTATGTGCGGCATCTCTCGCGCATCGATGTCGATGTCGCGGGCGAGTTCCTGGTCATGGCGGCAACGCTCGTCGAGATCAAGTCCCGCTCGCTCGCGCCCGTCGCGCCTGCGGACGATGGCGATGGCTCCGCCCCTGCGGCGCCAGGCGAGGATCCGCGCGCAGAACTCATCCGCCAGCTTCTCGCCTACCAGAAGTTCCGCACGGCGGCCGAGGTGCTCGATGCGCGTCGGCGCGAGTTCGCGGAGCGCGCAGCCGCGCGCGTGCGTCCGGGCGCAAGCGAGGAGATCGAGGAGGAGGAGGAGGATTTCGAACTTGAGGACCTGCACCTCGGCGACCTCTTCGACGCGTTCGAGCGCATCGCGGCTGCGATCGATCTCACGCGGATCGGCGACCACATGGTCGAGTACGACGACACACCGATCTCGCTGCACCAGGAGGATCTCGTCGATAGGCTCGGCCGCGCGCTGTCGCATCGACTGACACTCGGAAGCGTCTTCGAGGGCCGCTCGCATGGCGAGCGCATCGGGCTCTTCCTTGCGCTGCTCGAGCTCGTGCGCCAAGGGCGCGTGCATGTCCGCCAGGACAACCTAGACGACGCGATCGATGTCACGCTCGCGGCGGAAGCTGACCGTGGGCCTGATGCACCGACGTTCCTGTAGCGGTCGCCGGAGGCTGCAGGCAATGAGTGCCCGCAGACGAAGTCTGCGGAACG
>JBIKTI010000252.1:0-4716 GCA_044348205.1 Phycisphaerales bacterium
CGTGACGGGGCCTGTCTGGTCCGTGAACTGCATCTCCATGACGACGGCAGGGACCGTGTCGATCGCCGCGTCGGTGCGGCTCAGGACCACATACGCGAGCGGCTTCTCGAGCCAGCCCGTGTCGCCTTCCTCGACCACGCCGCGCGCGGGCATGTAGGGGTCGAAGAACGCGATGGTCTCGACCATGAACGAGCGGCCGAACGCGCTTTCGATCGTCTTCTTGAGCTCGTCGCGGTGGTTGACGGGCTGGTAGTTGTTGCCGACGCGCGACCACACGCCGTTCATGAGGTACTTGCTGAAGCCGCCCGTCTCGCGGTCGACCGAGTGCGTGAAGCGCAGCGACAGAAGCATGCCGAAGGGCTTGCCCACGCCGACCTCGCCCGCGCCGTCGACGGCGAGGCGCAGGCGGATCTCGTTCTTCACGAGGTCGCGGTAGAGCTCCTCCATCGAGCGGAGCGACGCGCCCGCGGGGTGGTCGCCGATGACGCGGAGCGCGTGGCGCACGAGCCGCGGCTTCACCTCGGGCGCAGAGCGCTGCACAGCGCCGACGATGTCGGACGCGAACGACGCGAGATGGCGGTCACGCGCCTCTGGCTCGATCGAGAGGATCGACTTGCGGATCAGGTCGATCTGGTCGTCCTGCAGCGTGCCTTCCTTGGGGAGGTCGTCGGGGCGGAGGAAGTTGAGCTCGGCGGTTCCCATCGCGGCGCCGAACCAGCGGCGGTAGACGGTCGGGTCGTCGCGCGTCTCGCCGCGCGCGAGCGCCTCTGTGTAGCGGCGCGCGGCGTCGCCGAATGCTTCGAACGCGGCGCGGCGGTACTCGTTCTGCTGCGCGGGGTCCTGCGCGGTCTGGAGCGACTGGCGGAACTGCAGGCGGTCGTAGCTGAGCGCCGCCTGCAGCACTGCGAGGTTCCACGCCTCGGGGCGGCTCTTGACCGCGCTCTCCATCAGCTCGATCGCGACGCCGTAGCCCTTGTCGACGAGGTTCGCGATCTCGCCGTCGGAGCGCTTCGTGCCCGTCGCGCGCTGCGCCTCGCGGCTGCGCCAGTCGCCGTTGAGGCTTCCCGCCATCGTGGCGGAGAGGCTTGCGGCGGTCGCGGGCGGCATCGTGCCGATCGGGCCGAGGATCCGCTCGATGTCGGCCTTCTCGTAGACCTCCGTGCGCGCGTGGCACGCCTGGAACGCGCGCACCACGCTCGGAAGCGCCACCGCGTCGACGCCGACCTCGCGGAGCGTGGCGATCAGCCCGCCGAGTCGGTCGAGGTTGCGGCGCTGCCTGCCGCGGGTGAGCGGCGCCATGGGCATCGCGTCGCGGTAGAAGGAGAAGAACATCATCATCTCCTCTGGATACTCGACCGTCGGCTGGAGGCGGAGGACCCAGGTGGAGAGGAAGTGGTCGGCGTAGCGCGCCGCGTCGCGCGGGCTCGCGGCGATCGCTGCGTCGAGGAGCGAAAGCGCCTGGTCTGTCTCGTCGGCGACGGTGGCGATGGCGATCGACGCGAGGCGCGCGCGCAGCGCGACGCTCGGCTCGAGGGCCTTGATCCAGCGTTCGCTCGGGATCGCGCGGTAGAGGAACTGCGAGTCGCGGCCGAGGAAGCGCTGGCCGCCTTGCTCGGTGACGGCGCGCTCCATCTCGCCGACGAGCGCCGTGGTCACCATGCGCAGCGGCACGCGCAGCACCGCCGAGTCGACATCCTCGCGCGCGAGGAGCACATCGACCGACTCCTTGAGGTTGAGGATCGCGCGCGCGCGCTCCTCTGCGGGAACCTGGAGGTTGCCGATCTGCGCGGCGCTGAGCGCGAGCTGCTCGAGCGCCGCGGGGCCGAGCGCTGCGTTCGCGAAGACCTCCGCGAGCCACGGCTGCACCTGCGCCTTGGGCACATCGTTCATCCGTGCGATCGCCATGCGCAGCGCCTCGCGCCTGAGGTCGGTCGACTCGCCTTCGAGGAGCGAGGTCTCCGCAAGGATGCGGAAGGCCTCGATGCGCAGCGCCTCGCCTTCGGGCCCGTCGCCCGCCTTCTTCGCGAGGTCGAGGAGATAGCGCGCGTGGACGACGAGAAGCGTGCCGTCGCGCGCGGCGCGGGCTTCCTCGAGCGGCGTGAGGAACTCGTAGGCCTCTGCGAGGAGCCCCGCGGCCGCGAGGAACTCGACGGTGCGGCGGCGCCGCGCTGCGTCCTCCGCGCCGAAGAAGCGCGTGCCCGCGCGGATCGAGGCCATCATCTCGGCGATCGAGTTCTTCGCCGCCGCCTGCTGCAGCATGCGGCCGAGCGTCGCGGCCTGCCAAGGCTTGAACTCGGCGGGCGTGGCCTCTGCGAGCGCGAGGACCTCCTCGGGGAGGAGACCGATCTCGCCGCGGTTCATCGACTGGAGCACAGCCGCGTAGATCGGCTCGCCCTCGACCGCTGGGCGCGAGGCGAGGAACGCCGCAAACGACTGCCACTCGCCTGCGAGGATGTGGAGGTGGATCCAGCTTGCGACCGTCATCGGGTCTGCGGTCGACGCGTTCGGGAAGGGGATCTGGCCGAATCCGAGGCGCGCGCGCGCGGCGAGGACGGCCTCGGGCGCGCGCGTGAAGTCCATGTCGCGAAGGGTCATCGCCACCATCTGCCCGCGCGACTCCTCCATCGAGCGCGCTGCTGCGATGCCGAGCGCGACATCGATGTCGAGGCCGAAGTCGAGGTAGTAGGCGCGCATCTCCTCGCGGCCAGGGGCGTCGAGCGCGTCGTAGAACGCCTTGAGCGCGGCGATCTCTTCAGGTGGGAGCGCGGGCTGTGCACCCGCAGGCTGCGCGCCGGCGGGGGCCGTGTCGAACTGGAAGACGGCGCCCCCCATGCCGCCGCCCATCGCGGCGCCGCCTTCAGCGGCGTCGTCTACCTCGTCGATGGCGATCGCCTCGACGATGGTCGCGGAGGATGCGGGGACCGTGGGAGTGATGCGCACCCCCCGCACGGGGCCGGCAGCTCCCGACTGCGGCGCTGCGAACGACGCGCTCGGCAGCGCCAGGACGATGGCGGAGAGCGAGAGCGCTGCGAGGGTCGAGAGGGGGGCGGTGTTCGCGTTCAGGGTCTTCATTCGATGCATTCCGTTCCGTGCGGGCGAGGACTTCCGCGCTGCGCGTTCACCAGCCTGTTCCGATGTCTCCGCCCATGCCCGCGCCCTTCGATGGCTGCTCGCCGTTGCCTGGCCGCTTGCCCGGCTTCTTGCCCGGGCGCTTGCCCATGCCGTTGCACTGCCCGCCCGGGCAATCGCGCGGGCTCGGCTTGCCGTAGAGCTCGTCGAGCGAGCTCTGCTCGAGGTTGAGGACGAGCTCGACATTGCGCTCGTGGCGCGCTGCGTCGTCGGCGGCTTCGCCCGCGTTCGCCTCCTCTGCGAGCGCGCGGAAGTGCTGCCGCGCGAGCGCCGACACCTCGCGCCACTCTTCCGATGGCTTGCCTGCGAGGCGCATCAGGCGCGCGCCGTAGTAGTACGCGGTCGCGAGTTCCTCGCGGGCGGCGCGGGCGAGCGTCTCGCGGGCGGCAGCGTCCTTCGGGTCGGATGCGGCGTCGGCCGAAGACGCGGTCGCGAGTCCCGTCTCGAGCACCGACTCGAGAAGCTCTGCACCGACGCCCACATCGCCGCTGCGCACGATCGCGCGGGCCCGCGCCACGCGGATCTCCTCGCTGCGGAGCCCGCCTTCCTCGGCGAGCGCCGTCTCCGCCTCTGCAAGCGCCGCTGCGGCGGACTTCCAGTCTGCGCCCGCCGCTGCATAGGCCGCGTCTTCCGCCTCCGTCGCGCGCGTGGCGGCCTCGCGGATCGCAGCGTCGTCGGTGCCGAACGCGGCCATGCGCGCGGCGACAGCAGCGAGGTGCGCCGCGTAGGCGCGCTCCTGGCTTGCGAGCGCGATCTCCTCGAGGTTCGATGCCCGCGCGACGAGGCGCGACGCCTGCTCCTCGCGGTGGATCGCCTGGCCCGGGCCGAAGTGAAAGGCGAGCATGCCCACGGGAACGAGCGCCCAGAAGGTCCAGGCGATGCGGGAAGAGGTCTTCATGCTGCGGTCTCCTGAAGAGTGTTCGGTCGAGTTGCGGTCGGTGCGTCGGAGGTGGCGCGGAGCGAGGCGCGATGGCCGCGCGGTGCGCCGAAGGCGAGAAGGAGCGGCGTGAGGAGGCCCGTGATCGCGCCACCCGCGCCGAGCGCGGCGAGGCCCGCCTCGCGGAGCCCGACGCCTTCCGTGATCGACGGCGCGACGGAGGTGAGCCTGTCGAGGACGGCGTTCGGCAAGTGGCGCGCGTTGCCGTCGTGGTAGATGCCGCCGAGCCGCGTGGCGAGCGCCTTGAGGCGCCATGCGTCCTGGCGCGACGAGTGGCCAGCGATCACCGTGGCGCGCGTCGGGTCGCCGACGCCGATCACGAGCGCGTCTGCGATCGACGCGGGCCGCGCGGGCGGAATCACATCCTGCGAGAGGTCGCCGTCGGTGAGGACGACGAGCGTGGTCGAGCCGCGCGCCCAGCCCTTCGAGAGCTCGAACGCGAGGTCGAGCCCAGCGCGCAGGTCCGTCTCGCCCGCCTTGAACGCCGTGTAGAGCGGCAGGCCGTCCATGAGGCCCGCGACGAGCTCCTTGTCGGTCGAGTCCTGCAGCATCGGGATCGCCTTCGTGTAGAAGGCGACGAGCGTGACGCGCGTCTCGCGCATGTCGAGGCGGTCGAGGATGCCGCGGAGGACCTTGCCCGCGCGCACGCC
>JBIKTI010000253.1:0-4711 GCA_044348205.1 Phycisphaerales bacterium
GTGGCTCACGAGCGCGTCGCGGGAACCGTCGGGAAGCGTGCGGAAGACGATGTCGCGCGCCTCCGCGGCCACGCCCGCGGCGACGAGCGTGCGCGCGACGGTGCCGTCGGCCGCGAGAAGCTCGATGCGCCCGCTCGCGAGGAGCGCCGCCAGCGTGCCATCGGGCGCAACCGCGATGCCGCGCACCGTCGACGACAGCGAATTCGACCAGGGCGACGCCTTCGCGTCGACCACGCGGTCGAGCGCGAACACGCGGTTGCCGACCGCAGCGTAGAGGCGTCCGTCCGCGCCGATCGCGAGGTCGTTCGCAGGCGTGGTGCCGCACTCGACCGTGCGTCGCACGACGCCAGAGCGCGGATCGAGCTCGCGAAGCAGCGAATCGGCCGAGCTTGCGACCCAGCGCGAGCGCGAGCCAGCCAGCTCGGTGAAATCGGCGATGCCGTCGCCGTCGCAGTCCTCGCACGCGTCGATGCGCCCGTCGCGCGAGCGGTCGAGCGTCATGTCGAGGTCGATCTCGCGGCTGTCCGCGACGCCGCTCGCGTCGCAGTCGGGCTCGCAGGCGTCGAGCACGAAGTCGCCGTTCGCATCGAGCGCGGGTTCTGCGGCGATCTCGCGCAGGTCGGGCACGCCGTCCGCGTCGCAGTCGATTTCGCACGCATCGGGCACGAGGTTTCCGTCGAGGTCTGCGAGCGCGCCCGATGCGATCTCGACAGGGTCTGGGATGCCGTTCGCGTTGCAGTCCTGGCAGGCATCGAGCAGGCCGTCGCCATTCGTGTCGAGCCCGGCGTCTGCGGCGATCTCCTCGTCGTCGGGCACGCCGTTCCCGTTGCAGTCGCTGCGCAGGCACTCCGTGGCCGCCGCATAGTCGCGGATGACATCGGCCGTGATGCGGTGGAAGCGCAGGTCGATGTTCGAACCCGCGCCCTGCACGATGTGGCAATAGCTCATGATCGTGCCGCGCTGGATGGCGCCGCTTGCGCACGCGTCGATCCCGTAGCTGTGGGTGTGGTAGCTCGCGAGGTTGTGGCCGAACTCGTGAGCCGTGACATTCAGGTCCCAGTTGCCCGGGTTCGTGACGACGGGATCTGCAAACGCGCCGATGATGTAGCCATTGACCGAGTAGCCGAAGTCGCCGCACGCGGCGCTCAGCCACGCCACGCCGCCATAGGGCAGGTTGCGGCGGCCCGTGACGAGCGTGAAGAGGTCGCGGTCGATGTCGGCGCCGTTCGTGTTCCAGTAGTCGCGGAATGTGTAGAGCGGATCCTGCTCGTTGAAGAGGTCGGACGGCGTCGGCGCGAGGCGCAGGTAGGCGAGCGAGATCGCCGTGCTCGCATCGCGACGATAGATCGCCGAGACGGCGCCGATGAGCGCGCCGACATACTCGGCTGCCTCGGCCTCTGCCGCAGCGCCGGCGGGCGCGAAGATCGCGAAGTAGTCGTCGTCTGTGTCGACGGCGACTCGCGCCACCTTCAGGACGCCCGGCTGCGCAGCAGGCACGCCCGCGACCCCGCCTTCTCCCTCTCCCTCGCCAGAGAGCGCTCCGCCGCACGCGGGAACCTCGGGCGCGGCCGTGCCAGAGCTGCGCACGAACTCGACGGCGCCCGCGTGAAGCCCGCGGTCGTCGCCGACCGTGCTCCGCAGCGTGAACTGTCCTCGCCCAGCGCCGAGATCGAGCCAGCCAGCGACGCCCGTCGACCCGAGCGCGAGATAGCACGAACCTTGCGGCGCGCCGACGACGGCTCCCTCGAGATGCACGACCTCGCCGAGCAGCGCGGAGAGGTTCGCGGAGCCGATGCGCTTCATGGCGCCGAGCTCGACGCGCACATCCTCCGAAACCGCGGCGAAGCGCCGCAACTCGACGACGACCTCACCCACGCCGTCCGCGGCACCCGCGATGGGAAGGACGAGGCGGATGACACCTCCGTCGCCTGGCGCATGCTTCGCGAGGATCCGCTCGCGAAGGCCTTCCTCGAATGTGAAGCCTCGCGCGGTCGGTGTGACCAGCTCGGGCTGCAGGAGCACTGGGGCGAGCGACGCTGCGAGAAGAGTGGCGAGCATCCGCCCAAGGTACTGCGGGTCGTCGGCAGAAGCCAAGGGAAATTCGACGAAGGCCCATCGGTCGCGGGACCTCAGATCGAGCGGCAGCCCGCCGCGCCTTCCACGACAGGGAGCCGCGCCGCCAACCGCGCCGCGCATGCCTCGATCGTGGCGAGCCGGACCGCATCGCGGGCCGATGCGCGCACTTCTGCGCGGTCGATGGCGAACCCGAGCGCCGCGAGGGCGTCCGCGCACACGGAGATCTCGGGTGCGCGTGCGGCAGACCCGATCGCGCGGGAGATCGCCGCGTCGACGAGGTCCGCGTCGCGCCAGCGGAGCGAGCGCGGCTCCGCCGTGCACACGGAAACGACGCGACGCGCCCACGCTCGGCGAAGGCGATACACGCTCCACGGCCGACGCCACCGCGCGCCTGCGTGGCCTTCGAGCCACCCGCGGAGGGCGTCGCCGTCGAATCGGAGAAGCCCGCCGCCGTGCCCGACGACAGCGCGGGCGGCGAGGAGTTCCGCGACAAGCGCGCTGCATGCGCCTTCGTCGGGCGGCTCGCGGTGCGGCGCGAGATGCGCCACGCGCTGCGCACACCGACGGAGCGCGGAGGCGAGCCCACTCTCGGTGAATGCATCGGGGAGAAGCGCGGTCACGGCGAGGCGCGGGCCGTCGCCTGCGTGGCAGGGCCAAGCCGCCGACTCCGCGAGTGCGCGCGCGGCGGCCGCGCGCAGCGGCTCTCCGCGTGCGAAGAGCCGCACGACGAGCGGATCGCGAACAAGCGCGCGGTCGAGCGCCCTGTCCGTGGCGCGCACGATCGACTGAAGAAGCGCGTGTGGCGGCTCGGCCGCGCGCATCGAGTGCGCTGGCAGACATGTCGGCGAAGCGTGGGCGCACGCCCAAAGGGGCAGCACGATCTCGCCCCGATGCGATGTGCAGTGCGAGATCTGCGGCCGAAGCGCGCGAATGTCGGAGGCCGCGACTCGCGCGCCGAAGAGAGCGCGTGACTCGGCCAGCGCAGCGCCCGAGATGTCGGCGTCGAGCCCTTGCGACGGTTGCGCCCGCAGGAGACGCTCGGCAAGCGCGTGCACGGGATCGCCTGTCGCGCGCGCGAGCCGCGCCACGCCGATCACGGGGCCCATGCAGGTCATGAAGCCGCCGTGCGCGTCGAGCGCATGGACGATGAGAACGACGGAGATCCGCGAACTCTGCTTCACCTTCGACATCCCGACGAGACCCACGGCGCTCGGGCGCAACGACACCGTTCCGACGCTGCCGCGCGGACCGACACGCGCCGTTGCTATCGGCGCGGCGTGGCCGCGACAGCGCCGAGACGCCCGCGAAAGCTCAGGAAAGTGACGCGATTTCCGAGACCGACCCCGCGCGGCGCTTGCGTGCCGCGCTGCTGCGCAGATACTGCGCCTGTGGAGCACACGAAGGCGGCCTCTCCCCCTTCCAGAGCGCATCGCCCGATGCGTGGCCTCCGCGTTCTCGGAGTCGCGGCCTGCGTTGCGGCGGCTGGCCTGCTGGCGGCTGCAAGCTCCAACGACACGCTGCCAGCCCCGCCGAGGCCGCTTCCCGAGAAGACCGCGCGCTATGCCGCGCACTGGGCCTACCAGCCCATCGCGCACCCAGCGCCCCCCGTCGTCGCGGATGCGTCGTGGATCCGCAACGAGATCGACCTCTTCATCCTGGCGCGCCTCGAGAAGGATGCGCTCTCACCGTCGCCAGAGGCGGACCGACGCACGCTCCTCAGGCGTGCCTACCTCGACCTTGTCGGCATTCCGCCGACAGCGGCCGAGGTCGCGGAGTTCGAGCGCGACCGCGCGCCCGACGCGTATGAGCGCCGCGTGGAGGCGCTGCTCGCCTCGCCGATGTACGGCGAGCGCTGGGGCCGCCACTGGCTCGATGTCGCGCGCTACGCAGACTCGAACGGCGTCGACGAGAACATCGCCTACGCGAACGCCTTCCGCTATCGCGACTATGTCATCGGCGCCTTCAACGCAGACATGCCGTTCGACGAGTTCCTCGTCGAGCAGCTCGCGGGCGACCTTCTCGGGGAGCCAGCGAACCCGACGGCAGAGGACGACGCGCGCACGCGCGGTCGCCTCGCGGCGCTCGGGTTCCTGGCGCTCGGGCCGAAGATGCTGGCGGAGCCCGACAAGGAGAAGGAGCGCGTCGATGTGGTCGACGAGCAGATCGATGTGGTGACGAAGGCGTTCCTCGGGCAGACGATCTCCTGCGCGCGCTGCCACGACCACAAGTTCGACCCCGTGTCGCACGCGGACTACTTCGCGATCTCAGGGGTCTTCCGCAGCGTCTCGACCTTCGACAACATCGCGACCGTCGGGCGCGTGGCGCAGCGGCCGCTGGCGACGGCGGCCGAGTCCGCGCGCGCGGAGGTAGCACGCGAGGCGTGGCGTGCCCGTGCGCGCGAACTCGACGCAGCGCGCGACGCGGCGGCGCGCGCCGATTCGACCGAGCGCGGCGCACTCGCGCGCGCGCGGCTCCTCGACAATCTCGTCGACCCGCGCGGCGGCCGCGCTGCCCCCGCGCTCCTCGCCCGCGCGGCGCGCGAGGCTGCGCTTCCGCGACCCACGACGGTGGCCCACGCCGAGGCCGCACAGCTGCGCGAGGCGCACGACTCGGTGCGGCCCGCCGACCTCGCGCG
>JBIKTI010000254.1:0-4699 GCA_044348205.1 Phycisphaerales bacterium
TTGCGGAGAGGGCGGTGGCGACGAAGAGCAGCGCGCTGCGGAGGTGGGAAGTCGTCATGGGGGTCTCGGTGGGGCGCGGAAACGCCGCGTGGGCCGAGATGGTAGAGCCTCCGCGCGCGGTCGAGCCACCGTTCGGAGTGCCGTTTGGGAAAACGGCGGAAAGACAACAGCGGGCAGGGAGCGGAGGGCAGCCAGCGGCCAAAGAGCGCGGGGAGGGAACCGCTTCCTCGGGCGATTCCCACTTTGCGGGAATCAGGGTTGCTTCATTGAGGTTTCCGCGTGGCTCAAGGCTTCGCGAGGATCGCAATGCGGCGTTCGCTGACCACGACGCCGCCTGGCTTCTCGATCGTGACCGCAAAGAGCGTGGGCTTGTCCACGCTCAGCTTCGCGGCGACAGGAATCACGGCTCGTCCATCTGTGGGCACATCGAAGACGCCGCCGTCTACAGGGAAGCGGTCGTCGCGAGAGGCGTCGAAGATCCACAGCTGGTACTGCTCGAGCGTGGGGTCGTTCGCTGCGAGGCCCTCGATCACAAGGAGGCCCTTCGAGGTCGTCGGGTCGAAGATCGCTTCACCGCGCACCTCGCCGACGACATGGTCGTCCTCCGTCGGGGTCCAGGGCCAGCGCACGGCGCTCGGGTACATCGAGACGAACCGCGCTGGGTCCGTGGGGAACTCCTGCGGGGTCTCGCGCCCCGCGCGGAGGAGCGCGAAGGTCGAGGCAGCGCCGAACGCGATGCATGCTGCGGCGACGAGCCAGTCGCGCATGGGCGAGCGACTCGGAGCCTGAGGGCGCGTGAACGGAAGCGGGGCGGGCGTGGCCACGGCCGGCTTGGTCGCAGAATCGGCGAGCCGCAGCAGGCGGGCGCGCAGGTGTGCAGGAATCTCGTCTTCCGAGGCGCGCTCCATGCGCTCGGCCTCAAGCTGCGCAGCGACGACCTCGAACGCCTCGACCTCGCGGGCGAGGTCAAGCCCAGCGGCGCGCGCCTCGCGCGCATCTTCCGCGCTCGGCGTGTCGCCGAACAGCGCGGCGTCACATGCACGCTCGAGCGTGCGCTGCGCGGCGTCGCCGTGGTCGTCGCCGTGGTCGTCGCTCGGGTGGCTGTAGGGTTCGCGTGTCACGGTTGGAGGTCTCCTCTCGGGGAGGAGGTTTCGACGCGTGCTTCGGAGGCGCGTTCATCGCGGATTCGCGGAAAATCCTGCGTATTCGACGCGCGAGAGGTCTGCGACTGCGGTAGATCCCGCGGAAAGTCCTCTGGCGCGAGCACGCCTTGGTCCGCGAGGATCTGCCTGATCTTGATCAGTCCGCGCCGCGCGTGCGTCTTCACCGTGCCGAGCGGCATTCCTGTTGCAGTCGCAATCTGCTCATGCGAGCAGCCGTGGTGGATGGCGAGCTGCAGCACCTGCTGCTGCTCGGGGCGGAGCTGCGCAAACGCGCGCTGCGCGACGCCGAACTCCTCGGCTGTCTCCGACGGGTTCCGCACGGGGGACGCGTCGGCGATCGTCTCCGCGATCTGCGGCACCTCGGGCCTGCGCATGCGGCGGCGACCTCGGTCGATCAGCCGACGCCGCGCGATCATCGCGACGAAGGTCGTCTCGCTTGCGATTCCAGGATCGAAGCGTCCCGCGCTCTTCCAGACATCGATGAAGATCTCCTGCACCGCATCCTCGGCCTCCGCTGCGCTCGAGCAGAGCCTGCGCGCGAGGCTCCAGACGAGGCCGCTGAAGCGATCGATGCACTCGGCGGGCGCGGAGGCATCCCCCGCCGCAACGCGCTCGAGGAGGGAGGGGCCGTCGGAACTGTTTGAGGCTTCAGGCACTGGAAGAACCATGGAGGTCGCAGGAACGCGGCCGCAGGATTCTCAGTGTAGCGGAAAAACCACAAAGATTGTGCAAGCGCGGAAAGCTGGCGGGACTTCGGGGCTCAGCTCCCCGACGAGATCGCGGTCTGGACATCGGCGAGCTCGCGCTTGAGGTCATCGACCGCCTTGCCGAGGCGCCCGATCGTGGCGTCGACATTCTTCCACATGCCTTCCGCGTCCTTGATGCCGCGCGCGGAGAGGTCGGCGCGGAGGAAGTTGCGGACATCCGAGAAGTTCGTGGAGAGCTCGGACGAGAGCGACTCGACAGACGAGACAAGCCCGTCGATGTCTGCCAGCTCCTCCGTGATGCGGTCGATGCGCAACTGCGTCTGCGCCTTCAGGCTCTCGTTCGTGATCGACTCCTGCGTCTTGACGAGCGAATCGATGTAGCCCTTCGCGGAACTGCGCACATCGGCGATCGAGGATGTGAAGCGCTTCCTGCTCGAGTCGAATGCGTCGACCTCCTTCTCGAAGCTGGGGAAGATCGCCTTGAGGTCGCCGCCGGCCATCGACGCGAAGTAGGTCTGGGCGTTCTGCGCTGCGAGGAAGAGCGCACTGGTCGTCGTGTCGGAGTTCCGCATCGCGGCGGCCGTGTTGTCGCCCTTCTGATAGGCGGGCGTGGCGCAGCCGACGAGGAGGGCGGGGGAGGCGGCGAGGAGGACGGTGACGAGGAGGGCGTTGTCGAATCGTGGCATGGTGTTGGCTCTGAGGCACGGAAAGATACAGCGCGCGTGGCCTCTGCGGGAAGACGGAAGGTGCGATGCATCGTTCGGATACACTCGACGCGCGGGGCGCACTCCGCATCACGAGGTGGGGTGGCAGAGCGGTTGAATGTACCGGTCTTGAAAACCGGCAGACCCGTCAGGGTCTCGAGGGTTCGAATCCCTCCCCCACCGTTTGAGAGTCGCAGGGAGAACTTCACCCGGCTCGACCAGAGGTCGGGCCGCGTTCGTCCTCCCTGCGCCTCCCAAACGGCGGGGGGCGTCCCTCGCTGCGCTCGGTCCGCAGTCCCGCGCGCTTCGCGCGCTGGACGAGGTCTTTACGCGTCCGCTGCGCGGAAGAGCGAATCCCTCCCCCACCGTTTGAGAGTCGCGATGTTGAGCGGTCGCGGCTGCGGCCGCTCCCTTTGGTGCTGGTCACGGGACCGGCGCTTCGCGCCCGCCGAAGGCGGGCGGTCCTGATCTGAGCGGCTGTCGACCTCGACAAAACGAGCGTCGAAACCCATGAGTGCCCGTCAGACGGAGTCTGGACGAAGTCCGGACGCAGTCTGCGGAACGGACGATGTCAGCCGTCGACTCCGATGGTCGTCGTTCCGGGGGCTTCGTCCCCGGGCACCCTTGGTTGTCGCCTCCGCTGGGCGCGGTTCGCACCGGCGGGAGCCGCCGCCTCCATCACCCCGACCCAAGCAGCGTCGCGATGCCCGCTGTCCAGCCCGTCTGGTGCGATGCGCCGCAGCCGCGCCCCGTGTCGCCGCAGAAGTACTCGTGGAAGTGGATCAGGTCGCGGAAAGTCGGGTCGCTCGCGAACTTCGCGTGCATCGCCATCGACGGCCGCACGCCGCGTGCGTCGGGAAGGAACAGCGCCGTGTTGCGGCGCACGATCTCGTCGGCTGCCGCGCGGAGGGTGGTTGTCTTCCCCGCGCCGACGGGAAACTCGATCTGGAACTCGTCGCCGTAGTAGTCGTGGAACTTGCGCAGGCTCTCGACAAGGAGGAGGTTGATGGGCATCCACACTGGGCCGCGCCAGTTCGAGTTGCCGCCGAAGATGGCGCTCGTGCTCTCCGCAGGCTCGTAGCGCACGGCGAAGCTGCGGCCGCCGATCGCGATCGAGTACGGGCGCGCGGCCAGCTCGCGCGAGAGGCTGCGGATGCCGTGCGGTGCGAGGAAGTGACGCTCGTCGAGCGCCTTCGCGAGCAGGCACTTCATGCGGTGCCCGCGCAGGAGCGAGAGCAGGCGGCGCTCGCCGCGGCCTGGCTCGTTCCATCGCGAGACGAGCGCCGCCATCTCGGGCCGCTCGCGCAGGAACCACTCGAGCCTCTCGCGGAAGAGCGGCAGTCGCGCCAGCACCTCGGGTTCGATCGTCTCGACCGCGAACAGGGGAATCAGACCGACGACCGAGAGCAGGCGGATCTGCTCCACGCGCCCGTCGGGCATGCGCATCAGGTCGTAGTAGAAGCCGTCTTCCTCGCACCAGAGCCCGAGGCCCTTGCCCGCCATGCGCGTCATCGCCTCCGCGATCTGCAGGAAGTGCTCCACGAACTTCGCGGCCATGTCCTGGTAGAGCGGCCTGTCGTGCGAGAGCTCGATGGCGATGCGCATCATCGTGAGCGCGAACATCGCCATCCAGCTCGTGCCGTCGGCCTGCTGCAGCGTGCCGCCGCCCGGCAGTGGCTGCGAGCGGTCGAAGACGCCGACATTGTCGAGGCCGAGGAAACCGCCCTCGAAGATGTTGCGGCCTGCGGAGTCCTTGCGGTTCACCCACCAGGTGAAGTTGAGGAGCAGCCTGTTGAACGCGGCCGCGAGGAAGTCGAGGTCGCCGCGGCCCGTGCGCGCGCGCTCGCGCTCGAAGACGCGCAGGCACGCCCACGCGTGGATCGGCGGGTTGGCGTCGCTGAAGTTCCACTCGTAGGCGGGAAGCGCGCCTGCGGGATGCATGTAGTGGTCGGTCAGGATCTTCGCGAGCTGCGCCTTCGCGAACGCGGGGTCGACCTCGGCGAGCGTGACGCAGTGGAAGGCGAGGTCCCACGCCGCGAACCACGGGTACTCCCAGGTGTCGGGCATGGAGAGCACGCTCGAGGCAGCGAGATGCCGCCACGCCGCGTTGCGTCCCTCGCGGCGC
>JBIKTI010000028.1:0-13589 GCA_044348205.1 Phycisphaerales bacterium
CCGAAAGCGACGGCCTCGCGATCCGCTTCGACGGCGTGTCGTTCGCGCACGGCAAGGGGCCGACCGTGCTCGACGGCGTGAGCTTCGAGCTGAAGCCTGGCCAGACGCTCGGAATCGTCGGCCCGTCGGGCGCTGGCAAGACCACGATCGTGCAGCTCCTGCTCAGGTTCCACGAGCCGACGGCGGGCGCGATCCAAGTCGACGGCACGCCGCTCGCGCGCATCCCGCGTGCCGCGATCCGCACCGCGACGGGCACCGTGCTGCAACAGCCGTTCCTCTACTCGAGGAAGCTGCGCGAGAACATCGTCGCGGGCCTCGCGGCGGGCGCCGCGCACGACGACTCGATCGAGCAGGCGACGCTGACCGCGTGCATCCACGACTCGATTCTCGGGTTCCCCGAGGGCTACGACACCGTCGTCGGCGAGAAGGGCCTCACGCTCTCGGGCGGACAGCGGCAGCGCGTGGCGATCGCGCGCGCGCTCGTCCGTGCGCCGCGCCTCCTCGTCCTCGACGACGCGCTCTCCGCGGTCGACATGCACACGGAGACCTCGATCCTCGGGGGGCTCCGCTCGCGCGTCGCCGGGCAGACGCGGATCATCGTCTCGCACCGCCTCTCGGCGGTGATGGACGCGGACCAGATCATCGTGCTCGAGGAGGGTCGAGTCACCCAGCGCGGGACGCACGCTGAACTCCTCGCGCAGCGCGGTCTCTACGCCACGCTCTGGCGCATCCAGACAGAGAGCGGCCCGGAAGGCGACGCGGCGCGGGCGGAGGTCGCCCATGTCTGAAGTCGAGCGGACCGACGACGCGCGTGCGCGCTTCAGCCTGCGCGTGTGGAGGCCGATCGTGATGCGCGCGCTTGCGAACCGCGGCTCTGTCGCTGGCCTCCTCGGCGCAGGCATCGCCATCGCGCTGATCGAGACGGCGCTTCCGCTCTTCGTGCGCGCGATCATCGACGAAGCGGGGAATGGCGGTGCGGCGCGGCTCGCGCCTGTCCTCGCGCTCTACGCCACGCTCTTCCTCTTCTTCGCGGCAGGCGTGTGGCTCTTCATCGACAGCGCGGGCCGCGTGGCCACGCGCACGGCCGACCGACTGCGCCGCGACAGTTTCGCAAGGCTCCAGACCCTCGAGCCCGCGTACTTCGACGTGCGGCCGACGGGCTGGCTTGTCTCGCGCCTCACGAGCGACTGCACGAAGGTGTCGAGCATCCTGCCGTGGTGCATGCTCGATGTCGCCTGGTGCACTGCGATCCTCGTCGGCGTCACGGTCACGATGTTCGTGATCGACGCGCGCCTCGCGCTGTGGGCGCTCGCGGTCGTGCCCGTGATGGCGGTCGTGTGCGCGGTGTTCCAGCGCTTCCTCATGCGCGCGGGCCGCGAGGCGCGCAGGCTCTCGAGCGCGATGACCGCGTCGTACGGCGAGATGCTGCTCGGCGCGCGCACCACCAAGACGCTTGCGCGCGAGGAGGCGAACCTCGGCGAGTTCCAGCGGCTCTCGACCGAGATGAACCAGTGGTCGATGCGCGGCGCCGTGCTCTCGAGCATCTATGTGCCGCTCATGGCCACGCTCGCCGCGGGTGCTGGCGCGATCGTCCTCTGGCGCGGCGCGGGCGATGTGCTGTCGGCGCAGGGAATCACGCTCGGCACGCTCATCGCGTTCATGCAGTACGCCGCGCTCTTCGCGCAGCCCGTGCAGGAGCTCGCGCAGCGCTTCGCCGACATCCTGAGCGCCTCGAGCGCGGCAGAGCGCATCGCGACGCTGCTTTCGACCGAGCCCGCGATCGCGGACCGCGCCGATGCGCGGGCGCCCGAGCGCACCGCGCGCATCGAACGCATGGAGTTCGAGTCCGTCGACTTCTGGTACCGCGAAGGCGTGCCCGTTCTCAACGGCTTCTCCATCGAGGCCCGGCGCGGACAGACGATCGCGCTCGTCGGCTCGACGGGCGGCGGCAAGACGACGATCGTGTCGCTCGCGACGCGCTTCTACGAGCCGCGCGCGGGCCGCATCGCGGTCGACGGCGCCGACCTCCGCGACATCCCGCTCGCGTGGTTCACGGAGCGGATCGGGATCGTCCCGCAGGTCGCGCATCTCTTCGCGGGCACGGTGCGCGAGAACATCCGCTACGGACGCCTTGAGGCGAGCGACGCCGAGGTCGAGCGCGCGGCCGAGCGCGTGAAGGCGCACGGGTTCATCGTCGGCCTCGAGAAGGGCTACGACACAGAGGTCGGCGAGGGCGGCGAGCGGCTCTCGACCGGGCAGCGGCAGCTCGTGGCGCTTGCGCGCGCGGTGCTGCGCGACCCCGACATCCTCGTGATGGACGAGGCGACGAGCTCGATCGACACGGCGACAGAGCGGCTCGTCCAGGAAGGCGTCGAGGAGGTGCTCAAGGGGCGCATCGCGTTCGTCGTCGCGCACCGCCTCTCGACGATCCGGCGCGCCGATGTGATTCTCGTGATCGAGAAGGGCCGCATCGCGGAGCAGGGCGCGCACGACGAGCTCATTGCGCGGCGCGGCCGCTACTGGGAGCTCTACACGAACCAGTTCGCCGTCGACCGCGAGCGCGAGCTGCTGCGCATCTCGGATGCGTCGGACACCGCGACGGTCGCCGGACTCGTCGGCGAAGACGACGACCGCGACTGAGCGCGCGGCCTCGGTGCGCTGCACGGCCTGAAGGCATCGCCTACGATCGCCGCCGTCATGATCATCCTTCTGATCAGCGTCGGAGTCGCGCTCAGCATCTCGTTCATCTGCTCGCTCGCCGAAGCGACGCTCCTGAGCCTGACGCCGAGCCAGGTCGCGGAGCTCTCTGAGAAGAGGCCGCTTCTCGGCAACATCTGGCGCGACTTCAAGGCGCGCATCGACCGCCCGATCGCGGTGATCCTGCTTCTCAACACGACCGCGCACACGCTCGGCGCGACGGTCGCGGGCGCGCAGTTCGACGAGCTCTACGGCGACGAGTGGATCTGGGTCTTCTCGATCGTGCTCACGATCGCCATGCTCCAGTTCACCGAGATCCTGCCGAAGACGCTCGGCGTGCAGTTCAACAGGCAGCTTGCGCCGTTCCTCGCGGTGCCGCTGTCGGCGGCGACGCGCGTCGCCGAGCCGCTCATCAAGGTGATGCACTTCTTCAACAAGCCGTTCGAGCGCAAGACGGGCGAACGCGACGCCCGCGCCGTGCGCGAGGAGATCTCCGCGCTTGCGGCGATGGCGCGCATGTCGAAGGACATCGACTCGCGACAGGAGCGCATCATCCGCGGCGCGGCGCGGCTCTCGGAGCGCACCGTGCGCGAGATCATGATCCCGATGGGGCAGGTGGTCACGCTCTCGACCGCGCAGAGCCTCTCGAAGGCGATCATCGCGGCGCACCTCGACGCGCACACGCGCTTTCCCGTCTGCCAGGACGGCGACCGCGACCGCGTGACGGGGTATGTGAACTTCAAGGAGATGATCTACTTCATGAGCACGAACCCAGCGGACCCGAGCCTGAACGGCATCATCCGCCCAGTGCACTTCGTGGAGCCCGACCGCCCCGCGACCGAGCTCATGCAGGTCTTCCTCGACGAGCACAAGCACATCGCGATCGTGCGCGACCAGTCGGGCAGGTCGCTCGGCCTCGTCACGCTCGAGGACATGATGAAGGAGCTCGTCGGCGAGCTCGGCGACGAGTTCGACCGCCTGCCGAAGTCTGTGCAGGCGCTGAGCGGCGGAACCTTCATGTTCGGCGGCGGCATCAGCATGAACGAGGTTTCGGCCGCGCTCGGCGGCGCGCTTCCGCCTGGCCCGATGACGCTCGCCGCGTGGCTCGAGGAGCAGATCGGACAGACCCCCGCGGGCGGGCAGACGCTTCGTCACAACGCGGTCGACATCCTCGTCCGCCGCGTGCGGCGCGGCCGCGTGTTCGAGGCATCGGTGACCACCATGAACGCGACATCAGGCGCAACGGCGCTCGGCGCGCCAGGCTGAGGCACCGGCGAAGGCATCGGCGAAGGCATCGGCTGGAGCGTCTGTTCGAGGGGGCGCGTTCCGCTCAATCCCAGCGGAAGACGCCCTTCTTCCACGCGTAGACGTAGGCGATGACGCTCGTCGCGAGGAAGAAGAGGATGCGGCCGAGATAAAGCTGCGCCTCGGGGCTACCAGGGTCGAGCTGCGAGTAGCTCACCGCCCACGGGTAGAGGAAGATGATCTCGACATCGAAGAGGAGGAAGGTGACCGCCATCATGTAGAAACGCACATTGAAGCGCTTCCGCGTGGTGCCGATCGGGTCCATGCCCGCTTCGTAGGTCGTTCCCTTGATGGCGCCTTCCGCGCGCGGGCCGAGCACCGTGCTCAGCACGATGTTGGCGACGACGAAGATGATCGCCATCGAGGTGATGACGACCACGGGGAAGTAACTGAGGAGATCGGAGGCGGCCAGCATCGGACGGCGGAGGATACCACAGGGTCAGGGACGCGTGCGCGGCGCGCAAGTCAGGTCATCCACGGCATTTGCGGGCGTCGACCCGCGACCGCAAGCGTGGCCTCGAGCGCACCGCCAGCGCGAAGGAGCGTCGCCTCGTCGAACGGGCGGCCGATGAGCGTGATCGCCCGCGGCTGCACGGCGCCCTTCTCCTCGTCGAACCCGCTCCTGAGGACGAGCGACGGGTGGCCCGTCGCGTTCGTGACGACGAGCATTCCGCCCGCGAACGGCGGCAGGATGAGCGCGTCGACACCCTCGAGCACGCCGCGCATCCACTGCATGAAGACGCGGCGCAGGCGCTCGGCCTGCACGAGCTCGAGGGCGGGAATGAACCACGACTGTCGGAACGAGTTCGGCCACGCCTCGTCGGCCTGCCACGAGAGCTGGTCGTCGGCTCCGCCGCGCGTCATCTCCTCGAACGACGCGGCCGCTTCCGACATCAGGCTCGTGACGAGGAGCGATGGATCGGCGGGCGGGGTGACGGTGCGCTCGACGAGCTCCATGCCCGCGGCCCGCGCCGCATCGAGCGCATCCGAAAGCGCAGCCATCGGCCCGCTGAACCACCGCGGGTCATAGCCGAGGCGGAGGTTGGACGCGCCCGCGCCGCGCGGCTGCGTGAACGGCACCGACACGCTCGACGCGTCGGCTGTGCTCGCCCCGTTGATCGCCGCAAGGACGAGCCCCGTATCTGCGACCGAGCGCGCGATCGGACCGACCTTGTCCCACGACCAGCAGAGCGCCATGCAGCCGTCGCGCGGCACGCGGCCGAAGGTCGGGCGCAGCCCCGTCGTGCCGCAGCGGACGCTCGGGCTCACGATCGAGCCGAGCGTCTCCGTGCCGATCGCAAACGGCACGCATCCCGCGGCGACGGCCGACGCGCTGCCCGCGCTCGAGCCTGACGACCCCTGCTCGGGGTTCCACGGATTGCGACAGGTGCCACCGAACCAGATGTCGCCATAGGCAAGCGCGCCGACAGCGGTCTTCGCGACGCAGACGGCGCCCGCATCGCGCAGACGCGCGACCACCGTGGCGTCGCCCGTCGGCACGCGGTCGCGCCACGGCTCTGCGCCCCAGGTGGTGGCGATTCCCGCTGTGTCGAAGAGGTCCTTGAGGCCGTAGGGAATCCCGTGCAGCGGTCCGCGCCAGGCGCCTGCGCGCGCCTCGGCGTCGCGCGCGTCGGCTTCGGCGCGCGCGGGGCCCTCGACGAGCGTGATCACGCAGCGCAGCGTCGGGTCGGCCTTCTTCAGCCGCGCGAGCGAGCGCTCGACGAGCCTGCGCGAGGTGACGAGGCCCGCGCGCATCCAGCGGCCGAGCGTCTCGACCGTGGCGAAGTCGAGGTCGTCGTCGGACAGAGGTCGATCGGTCGCTGGCGTCGCCGCGCCCGCTGCGCCCGCATCGAGCGTGCCTTCCCCGATTCGCCGATCGACGGTCTCGCCAGGCAAGAGCACGCGGAAGACCTGCGCGGGCGCAAGCTGGTTGTCGAGCGCGCCGAACGGCGCGCGCGCGCGGAAGGTCGCGATCTGCCCCTCGATCGACTTCGCCATCTGCGCGCGCTCTGCGTCGGTGAAGACGATCCCCGCGAGCTTCTCGGCCTCGGCGATCGTGCTTGCGGAGATCGTGCTCGACGGTTGAACGGCCGATGCAGGCGTGCTCGACGACGACGGCGCGGAGAACGACGACGCGACGGCCTCCCCTGCCGCTCCCAGCGCCTCGGGTGCTCCCACGGCGACGCTGGCAGCGCCGAGCGTTGCGAGAGTGACGAGTGCGTCGCGCCTCGTGGCAAGCGTGTGGACTTCGCGCGGATCGGGCATTCGGAAATCGTAACGATTCCGTAGACTCCTCCGAATGTCAACCACTGGCGCTCAGTTCAGCCACTCGCCGCAGTCGGCCGCAACCAACGCAGGCACGCTCGCGCTCATCGCCATCGTGTGCAGCGCGGTCGGAGTCCTCTTCCCGCCCGCGCTCCTCGCGGGCCTTGTCTGTGGCGTGTTCGCACTGGCAAAGGGCGCGCGTAAACTCGCCATCGCGGCGATCGTCGTCGCCATCTTCGGCGTCGTGCTGTGGATCCTCGTCGCGGCAGCGGTCGTCATTCCCGCGATCGGCAGGGCCGCGCGCGAGGCGAACTCCGCCGCGATCCTGGCTGATCCCCGCTTCTCGGACAGGGACGCTCTCATCTCGAACTCCGCGGGAGCCGAGGTGGCCGTGGCCGTGCAGAACTTCGAGCGGCAGCGCCAACGGCTTCCGAACGACATGGACGAGGTGATGCGCTTCGTCGATCCGCGGCTGGCCGAAACCTACCGCGATGTGTGGAACCGCCCCTTCCGCCTGCGCCGCGAGCCGCTGCGCGACGCGAACGGGAACCCCGCCAAGGGCGAGGTCACCTTCGTGTGGAGCGCGGGCCGCGACGGCGTGTGGGACACCGCGGACGACTTCGTCGTGGGCAGCCACCCCTACTCGATCGCATCCGACTACGGGCACTCCGATTCGTCCGATGCAGGCGGTGGCGCGCAGGGTGCGGCGGCCGAGTGACGGTGCCGCGCGGGGATGCGCGACCCATCGGGAAATCGCGCGCCGCACGCGGTACACTGTTCCCCTCGCGGGGCGTAGCTCAGCTTGGTAGAGCGCCTGCTTTGGGAGCAGGAAGTCGTCGGTTCAAATCCGGCCGCCCCGATTTGCCCGAATTGGCGCAAGCGCAAGGGCTTGCGACCAGAGACCGCTTCGCCGTGAAGCGCGCGGGCTGCATGATCCTGTGTAGCTGTTCCGTGCATTCGTTCCGTGCAGTGGACCGCGGTCGCCGCTCGCCGGGCCAGCACGCGAGCCTGTGCGTCGAGGGGCGATCTGGTTGGTCGAGGCCCGTCGCGGGACATCATGCGCGAGGCTGCCGATGAAGAGTGCGCCAATCCCCCTGCGCGCGTCAACACCGCGCAGGCCCGTGCGTAGAACCGCGGTCGAGGCCGCGTGACTTCAAGGCGGCGGCTCGACCGATGTGAGAATCTGTGCACATCAGTGGTTGGTTTTGCCGAGATTTGTGTCATACTCCAGTGCGCGGCGGGCGACCGCGCGGGGACGACCATTTCTCCTTCGCCCGATTCGGCACCGCGCCAGCGGTTTCATCCCATCGTTCGCCGTCCGTGATGTGCGCGGCCGTTGCTCCTTTCCTCGTCGTGGATGCTGTCCATCGTTGACGATGAAGCGGCGCGGCCTCTCGAGGGTCGATGTCCTGTTCGGCCTCTCCGCGGTCGCCGTGATCGCGTGCGTCGCCGTCACCATGCCGATGCGTGGCGGCGGCGGGCTCGACTCGCAGTTCAAGCTCGCAGAGCTCGCGCAGGCGAACGACTGCTACGCGAACGACTTCGCGGGAAGGCAGTTCGGCGTGATGCCCGCGAACGCGGGGGAGTATGGCGACAACGGAGCCACCTTTGTCTCCTCGGCGTGGTGTCCGAGGCAGCTGTATCTCGGCCAGGACTCAAACGGCGCGATCTGGGGCTACTTCCTCGGCTCTGGCGGGTTCTGCGGAAGCTCGGGCTTCCCAGGCAGCGTCGGCAACTGGGATGTGTACAGGCCCATCAACTTCTCCGGCGCGTCCGCTGGGTACGGCTTCTTCCGCATGCCAAACGCCGTCGGCCTCCGCGAGTACCTCGCGAAGAACTTCTACTCGCCCGAGTTCTACGCAGAGGACGACCCGACCTACGCGGGCGTCCCCGCGCTCGCGACCGCGCCGAGCGAGTTCACCTTTCCAGCGCCCGGCATTCCCGGCGGATACGAAGACTCGAGCTACTGCTTCTCGCCCGCCGCGATGCTGAACCCGGGCGTCCTCCGCGCGCGCGCCGACGGCGGATTCCAGGCGCCCGCGTCGTTCGCAGACAGCTATCGATCGCCGGCGGTGTCGCAATGCGCCTACCCGTCGCTCAAGACGCGCATGTGCGAGTACGGCTGGTACCGCGGCGCGCCCGACGAAGGCCTCGCCTTCAACGCGGGCCGCAAGAGCTCGCCCTTCACGCTCTTCTTCGACGGCAGCGTGCAGACGGTCACGATGGCGAAGGCCGAGGCCGACGACATCATCGTGCGCGAAGGCAGCAAGTCGGGCGACGGCCTTTGGTCGGACGACACGCCCTTCGGCGCCGACGGATGGCGGCCGACAGGCTCGGTCGACGGCGCGCGCACGAGCTTCCACATCCTCACCACGAACGGCATCCTCGGTCGCGATCTCCTCACGCGCGAATGAAAGGGACAACGCCATGAAGAACACACGACTCCACTCACGCTTCGGTTCGCGCCGAGGCTTCACGCTCACGGAGGCGGCTGCGGTCGCGGCGGTCGTCGCGGTCGCGACATCGATCACGGTGCCCGTCTTCCGCCGCGTCGGCTGCAGCGCGATGCGCCAACAGTCGCAGGCGCAGCTGATGACGATCGCCGCCGCGCACGCCGCCTACGCGGCCGACTTCGACGGCAGGCAGTTCACGGCGTGTCCAGACGACCTCGGTCTCTTCGGCGGCGACTTCGCCGCCTATCAGGCCGCGAACGGCTGCGTTCCGCCCATGACGCTCGGCACGAGCGCAAGCGGACAGACTACGGTCCTCGGGCACGGCACGGGCTCGTGCGAGGGCTCCGCCGACGGCGGGGCGTTCCAGATCCCGCTCAACTTCTCGGGACTGAGCCGCGGCCAGGGCTCGTTCCGCTGGACGAATGTTCGGCAGTTCAACACCTATGTCGGCGGCCGCTTCTACGACCAGGCGTTCTATGCGGCAGACGACCCTGCGATGACGCGCAAGGTGCAGCGCTGGATCAACCAGGGCCGTGACTTCGAGCAGGACGCGCAGAGCGGCATCGTCAACTCGACCTACGACTACTCGCCCGCGGCCATGTTCGACCCCCGCGTCCTCGGCGACGGGACCAATCCCGCGTGGCCGCAGTGGCAGAACCCGAACACGGTCGGGAACGGCGAGGGCTACAGGTCGCCGTCGAACGCGCAGTGCCTGCATCCGTCGCTCAAGACGCGCTTGCTCGAGCGCCACTGCATGGAGCCATTCCTTGGGAGCAACCCGAGCGTCGCGGGCGGACAGACCCCGTACCAGTGGAACCACTCGTTCCGCGCGCGCGGCTACGCAGCGTTCTTCGACGGCTCGGTGCGGCTCTTCACGACGGCGGAGGCGATGGACTCCGAGGCGCGCGCGCGCGTGCCGGGCACCAATTCACCGGCGCGGCTCTGGGTCAAAGGCACGCCGCTCGGACCGCAGGGCTTCGGCGGGGAACTTTCCGAGGACTTCCTCGTCAGCACCTCGGCGCACTACCTCACCGCCTCGGGCATCCGCGGGCGCGACACGCTGTCGCCTCCGTGAGCGGGTGTTCCTCACGCGGCCGCCGGCACGACTTCAACGGTTCGCGTGAAGTTGCAGCATCGATCCGACCAACCGACCCGTAACTTGGCACAGACGGCCGCGTGGCCGTCGTGAAAGGTTGGTCCATCCATGACATTCATTCGCCAACTTCAGTACATCTTCTCTTCCTCCATCTTCGTCGTTCCCCCGCTTCTCGTCCTTCTCGCGATGCTCGGGCTCGCCGCGCCCGCACGCGCGCAGACGAGCCTCTGCTGCCCCGCCGATGTCACGGCAGACACGCAGGTCGACCCCGCCGACCTCGCGCTGCTTCTCTCGCAATGGGACGGCCCGGGATCTGCGGATTTCAACGGCGATGGCGTCGTCGGCGCGCACGATCTCGCTGAAATCCTCGGTGCGTGGGGCGCATGTCCGTCGCCGTGCACCCTCACGCGTGTCGTAGGCTCCGTCCGCCTTGCGGATGGCTCGCCTTCCATCGCCGGCGTCACGACGAATCTTGGCGGCTTCGGACACGCAGATGAAGACGGCGACTTCTCGCTCCTGTGCGAGCTTCCCAACGGGGTCTCCGAACTCACCGTGACCGCCACCCGCCAGCTCGATAACAGTCTGTTCTCGGGAAGCGCGGTCGTAAGCCCGGTCTTCCAAGACGGCACGGCGGATGCGGGTGTGGTGACGCTCGTCGAGCAGCCCGGCTGCATCTATCGGGAGTGGCTGCCGACCTTCGGCTCCGTGCCTGGGCTCGATGGCACCGTCTTCGCGCTTGCGGTCCACGACGATGGGTCGGGACCCAGGCTCTATGCGGGCGGGAGTTTCACGACCGCGGCAGGCGCGCCGGCAAACCGCATCGCGCGCTGGGACGGCACGGCGTGGCGCGCTGTCGGCAGCGGATCGTTCGGCGGCGGCGGCATGAACGGCGAGGTGCATGCCCTCGTCTCCTATGACGATGGCACCGGGCCCAAGCTCTACGCAGCCGGCGATTTCACCATCGCCGGAAGCGTCGCCGCCAGCAGGATCGCGCGTTGGGACGGCGCGGCATGGAGCGCCGTCGGTGGCGGCATGAACAGCGGCGCCTCGGTCCGCGCCCTTGCCGTCTATGACGACGGCGGCGGCCCACAACTCTACGCCGCGGGCTCCTTCTCATCGGCTGGCGGCGTGAACGCCAACGGCATTGCGCGCTGGAACGGCTCCGCGTGGAGTTCGCTCGGCGTTCTCGCTGGAGGGATCTCTGCTCTGCTCGTGCACGACGACGGCTCGGGCGCGAAGCTCTACGCTGGCGGCGGTCTCACAGCCGCGGCGGGCGTGCCGGTGAACCGTATCGCGCGCTGGAACGGAACGACATGGAGCACCGTTGGCGCAGGCGTCAGCGGCACCTCGGCAACGATCCGCACGCTCTGCATCCATGACGACGGCTCCGGCCCCAAACTCTTCGCGGGCGGAACCTTCACGAGCGCCGGGGGCGTGCCCGCACAGAACATCGCGGCATGGGACGGCGTCGCATGGAGCGCGCCCTCGGCGCAGGAGTTGCTTCCGATCGACGAGCTCGCAAGCTACGACGACGGATCGGGTCCGCGGCTCGTCGCTGCGGGGAGCCAGTACAGCATCGCGCTGCTCGGCAGGGTCGCGCAGCTCTCGAGCTGGAACGGCAAGGCATGGACGATCGATCCGAGCCCGCCGACCGCACCCATCGAGGCGTTGCTGGTCCACGATGATGACGGCGGACCGGTGTTGTTCGCCGGCGGAGAGTTCACCGTGATCGGCAACAGTCCGGCACGACGCATCGCGCAACTCGATGCGACGGGCTGGCAGGCGCTCGGGGAAGCGTCTCCGACGGAGGCGCTCAGCGGTTCGGTCAGTGCGCTCACGGTCTTCGATGACGGAATGGGACCAAAGCTCTATGCGGGCGGAACCTTCCGGTTCGCAGGCTCGACGGAGGTGAACAGGATCGCCTGCTGGGATGGCAAGGCGTGGAGCGCCCTCGGCGGAGGCGTCGACGGCGAAGTGCTCGCGCTTGCGGGCTACGACGATGGCTCGGGGCCGAAGCTCTATGCAGCGGGTCGCTTCACCAACGCGGGCGGCGTCCCTGCGCGCCGCATCGCATGCTGGAACGGAACGAACTGGACGCCGCTTGGAAGCGGCCTCGATGATTCGGCCGGCAGTCCTGCGGCTGCGCTCGCACTCGCCGTGCATGACGCCGGCAACGGTCCGGAACTCTATGTCGGAGGTGTCTTCACGCTTGCTGGCGGCATGCCCGCAAGTCGAATCGCCCGATGGAATGGCGCGACTTGGTCGGCACTGAACGCGGGCACGACCGATCCCGACGGCGTCTCGAAGCTGATCGTGCACGACGACGGATCAGGCGCGAAGCTCTACGCGGCGGGCGAGTTCTCGTACATCGGCGGCACGACGGCGAGCAGGATCGCGTCGTGGGACGGCTCGCTGTGGCGTCCGTTGGGGAGCGGCATGTCTGCCAGCGTGCGGGCGCTCACCGTGCACGACGATGGAACGGGCAAGAAGCTGTATGTCGCCGGTCCCTTCACAGGCAGCGTGTCGGGGACTCGCCTGTCGGTCTGGAACGGAGACAACTGGTCAGCCGCCGCATCGCAGCCGCTCGGCATTGTCCACGCGCTCTCCGTGCACGACGACGGTACCGGGCCGAAGCTCCACGCCACGATCCGGCCCTCGTTGACAACGGCCATGATCGCGCGGCTTGAGCAGTCGGGATGGACCGAGGTGCTTGGCGGCGCCTCGGCGCCTCAGTCGTTCGCGGCGCCTGCGCTGATCTCCTACCCCAGCGGATCGGCGCCTGGCCTCTATGTCGGCGGCGGGTTCGAGACAACCTCGAGTGGCGAGGGGTACCTCGGTCGAATCGGCTGCGCGGACAGATAGCGCTACTTCCGCCTGAACACCATCAGGTGCTGCTGCGGCAGTACCGAGATGTTCTCGACGAACTCGAGCTGGCCGCGCGTCGCATCGCCGACCGCGGCCATCTCGAGCTGGGCCTGCGCCTCGCTCATCCCGCCGCAAGACGATCTCGACGGGCGGTCCCTGTTCATGGGCGGAGGCCCCAGGCTCGCGCCCTGAAGTGGCGGTAAGTCACGGCTCCCTGTCCGCGGCCTCCCTTCCTTTCATCATTCCGACAGCATCGAACTTCGCGATTCGATGGTCCTGTGTTATCCCTACGGTGCGTTTCGGCGCGCATGAAGGATGTCCCAATCCATGTTGACGATGCTTGTTGCTTCTCGAAGTGTTCTTGCGGCGGTCCTTTCGGCAGCCCTCGCACTTGTCTCGGCGAGCCCCGCCGCCGCACAGGCGAGTCTCTGCTGCCCCGCCGACATCGTGAACGACGGATCGGTCGGACCCGCAGATCTCTCGCGGATGTTCGGGCAGTGGGGCGCGGCGGGAGACGCCGACCTCGACGGCAGCGGCGTGGTGGACGGCGACGACCTTGCCGTACTTCTCGACGGCTGGGGAGATTGTCCCTCGCCGTGCCTCAAGACGCGCCTCGTCGGACAAGTGCGGTTCCCCGACGGGTCGTCCGCCTCGGGGGCCGTCGTGATGAGCGAGTTCGGCGGCATCGCGACGACCACCGCGGGCGGCTCGTTCGCCTTCGTCGTCGATGTGCCGTCGAAGGCGACGCAGATGTCGGTGACAGCCACCGTCACCCTCGGCTCGACCGAGTATGTCGGCGAGGTGGTCGCGTCGCCCATCGTCCTCGACGGCGAGACCCCCGTGGACGACATCGTCCTCGAGCCTGAAGCGTGCATCCCAGGCTGGCTCCGGACGGTCGGGCCCGTCTC
>JBIKTI010000255.1:0-4690 GCA_044348205.1 Phycisphaerales bacterium
GATCGAGCCCGACTTCCCCGAGGTTGGCTGCTATCTCCTCGTGTTTGAGGGCAAGACCTGCGTGGCGGACCACCTACAGGACACCACGGAGATGTGTCTACGCTTTGCGGAACGCCACTTTGGCGTCCCGCGTGACGCGTGGGTGGACGAGACGGGCTGACTCGAGCCGCTCGACACCGTTGACGGCCGCTGGGTCCCCGCCCGGGACCTCGCCGAGGGCGACACCCTCCGCACGATGTCCGCGGACGGCGTCGCCGGCACCGCGACCGTCGCCAAGGTCCGCGCCCGCCACGCGGTCGCGCCCGTCTACAACCTCACCGTCCGAGGCACAAGCCGCTACCTCGTCGGCGCGTGCGGGGTGGTGGTGCACAACAAGGAGGGCGTCACCGTCATCGGTTCGGGGGCTGATGTGCGCGCCTACCAGGGGCGTGGATTCAATGTCCTCAACATGGACGACCTTCCCCCCAGCGAATGGCCGAGGCAGAACGCGCTGTGGCTCAACGACGCAATCCAACGCGGAGACGACATCTGGCTCGTCACCGATCCGAAGAAGCACGCTGAACTCATGAAAGAGGTTAAAAAGTCTTCGTACTACCTTGATCTTGAGCTTCCAATGCTCGAGCATTATCAGGGAGTGAATGTGATTCCGATGTTCCCCACACGCCCATGAGCCTCGACCCGTGAAGACTTCGAACGACGCCCTCTTCGAACTCGCGATCCGCGACGCCTTCGCGCCGCTCGGCGCGCGTGCAGGACTCGCGTTGCACGCGGCTTGCGACGGCGTATACGAGTTCGAGCGGTCGGGCTACGCCGTTCGGGTTCGACGAGGAATCGGACATAAGAAGGACATCCTGGTGACGCTCGTCCCCGCCACGGGCCAGCCCGTCACCACCCACATCGCGCCGGGGGAGATCGGCCTCGGCCTGATCGCGGAACTCGACGGTGAGGCGCTTCCACGCTTCGAGATGGATTCGGACGAGGACTACTTGAAGTCCGCCAGGTTGTTGGCTGCCGCGGCAGGGAGGTTCGCGCTGCCATACCTCACCGGCGAGCGATCGGACTTCGCAGACTTGAGGGCGCGGGTGGACGAGTCGATCGCAAACTGGAGGCGCGACCTACCCGACTACCTGCGTCCTGGCTACTGGACACGGCCGCCCGAGGCTTGACCGGTCCTTCTCCGCCACCGCCTACCCCGCCCTCGACACCTTCGGCCGCACGCGGCGCATCCTCTGGAAGGACGGCCGCTTCGCGCCCCGCTCATGCCAGCTCGACGATCCGCTGCCCCGACTCGAACGCCGAGATGACCGCAGGCATCCCACGCTCAAACGCGCTGTGCAGCGCGTCGCGTCGGCAGTTCCCGATCCGCACCCACAGGAGCCGACCTGAGTTGCCGCCACGGTTCGCGAGAAAGAAAAGGTCCTCGTCCTTGCTCACGACGATCCGCTCCTCGCGCATCGCCCAGGACCAGAGCGCCTCATCGCTCGCCGCATCAAGGCCGACCATAGCCACATGCACGCTGTCGTGACCCGCCTCCGCGAGGAGACGGGACAGGCTCGGCGGCAACTGGTTGTCGACCACGAACCTCATGCGACCCGCACGACCGCATGGCTCGTCTGGACGGCGGCGTATGCGATCGCGGCGAGGACGTCATCCCGTTCGAGCGACGGATAGTCCCCGACGATCTCCTCGATCGTCGCACCGTTCGCAAGCAGTTCGAGAAGGTCGGACACGCGCATGCGGCTTCCGCGGATGCACGGACGCCCGCCGCACTTGCCGGGCTCGATGGTGATTCGGTCGAGAAGGGAAGGGCTCACGAAGCGAGTATATCTGCGAAGCAGCGGAATCGAAGTTCCGCCGCGTCGACGCGAACTACCTGGGCTCCGGCACCCCGAGCTTCGCCGAGACCACCGCCGGCGACATCGACTGGGAGCAGTACCTCACGGACCACCAGTTCAGCGTCGTCGCCGCCGTCAGCAGGACGGGCGCCCTCGCCTTCCGCGTCGCCTACGACGCCTACGGCGAGGCCCGCCACCTCCCCGCGAAGGACATCAACGGCGACGGCAAGGTCGACAAGACCGACACCACCCTCGCCCAGGGCGCCGTCGGCAAGACGCTCGGCCAGCCCGGCTACAACCCCGACGCCGACTGGGACCGCGACGGCAAGATCACCTCCGCCGACGTCGCGCAGTTCGGGTCGCGGGCCTATGTGACCGCGCTGCCGCAAGGCCAGCTCGCGCAGCCGGGCAGCGCGACGCAGCCCGCCGCGGACGACGTCTCCCCAAGCGCGAACCTCGCCCGCGCCGCGAACGCCCGCTCCGACTTCAACATCGGCTACTGCGGCTACAGGTTCAACGGCGACATCGGCGCGTACACCGTCTGCTTCCGCCACTACGACCCGACGCCGGGGATGTGCAGGTGGCTCGAGCGAGACCCCGCGGGATACCAGGACGGGCCGAGCTTCTACTCCTACCTCGGGCGAAACCCGATGGCTGGGACGGATCCGTATGGGTTGAGCTTTTGGGGCGACCAGTACGACTACTGGTTCGGCGATCGGCACGGAGAGGCCGAACGGACGCTCCGCGAGAACCAGCGGCTCGTCGAGCGGCACCTCCAGGAGCAGCGACGACTGGGAATCATCTCCGATCGGCGATACCTCGAGCAGAGCGTCGCGATGCGACGCGACATCAATTCTGTCCTGACGGAGATGTGTCTCATCAGCTGGGAACAGCAAGAGCAGAAGCTCGAGACCTACGTCGCCATCACGATCACGATGCTCCCCGTCGGCGAGGTGGTTGTGGGCGCCCGAGTGCTTTGCGCCGCGACCGTGCGCACGGGGACCGCGGCGGAGACAGCGGCCGCCGCGCGGAACGCGGGCGCGGCGGGAAGGGTATCCGCCGACTCCCATGCATCCACGAGTGCGTAAAGAGCTGCGTACGAGGTGTTCTTCGAGGCCCCGGTGACAGGGAGCTCTCGCGCCGCCCACCGGCAGCAGGCGAATGAGATCTTCGCCGAAACGCTTCGTCGTGACCGGCAAGTCGCGGACTCATTCAACCAGGCTCTGGGGAAGGAGGTGCTGCGCCATATGGAGGGGGGGCGGAGGCTCTTGAACCCACCCGGCATGGTCTGGCACCATCCATGGGATAATCCAGGCGTGGTACAACTGATTCGGCGCGCGGACCACACGGAATCTGCGCTTCAGCAGCTGCTGCATCCGAATGGGATGGGAGGCTATGGAAGGTTCTATGGACCCTAGTGAAGTTCGAGCGCGCTCACAAATGACCGCTCGGGAGATGGGCTTCGAAACCTCCGCGGCACTTCCGCTCCTCGAGGTGCCGCGCCGACCGAGGAACCTCGATGAGATTCTCGGCAGGTTGCTCTGCCTGCACTGCGTAGCGGCGTGCGCGTACGGGCTAGACCGCGCGCGCGCGGCGGGCTGGCTTGCGCACGAAGGTCTCGAACCGTTGCTGACCGCGACCGAAGCGGCCTTCCTTCGCTCCGGGACAGGCGACGGAGCCCGCTTTCGCGTCGCGGTCGAATCTATATGGGTGCTTGCGTGGGAACTACAGCTCGTAGCGACCCTCGACTTCTCTCGCCAATGCGATGGAAGGTTCGTCGAGTTGATGCCAAACCTGAAGTCGGGCGATTCCAGTTTGGGGCTTCGCTCTCGGGTCTCGCTGCGGCCAGTCACCGAGCTTTTCGCAGCGTGCGATCTTGCATTCTGCCTTCATTGGACCGTACGCGACCGTGCGCTGCGCGCGAGCCATCCTCCACGCAAGGACGGACTCGCTCAAGGCGTCATCTCTGCACGACGACACGCACTCGAGTGGAGCCTCTTTGGGGAAGACTGGGACGAGATCTCCCTTGATACCTGAAGCTCGAGCCGTCGCTTTGTCGCATGACCCGCCCATGTGATGCCAACTCTGGGGCCTCCGCTACATCGACGACCTCGTCCTCCGCCGCGTCGACGCGAACTACCCGGGCTCCAGCCCCCCGAGCTTCGCCGAGACCGCCTCCGGCGACATCGACTGGGAGCAGTACCTCACGGACCACCAGTTCAGCGTCGTCGCCGCCGTCGGCCGCACCGGCACCCTCGCCTTCCGCGTCGCCTACGACGCCTACGGCGAGGCCCGCCACCTCCCCGCCAAGGACATCAACGGCGACGGCAAGGTCGACAGGACGGACACCACGCGCGAGGTCGCGCAGTCCGCGTCGACCTCGTCCGAGGTCGCGCCGCCGCAGGGCCAGCTCGCACCCGCCGCGATGGCCCCTGCCCTTGACGACGCCAGAACCGCAACGACAAATCACGCGCAACCCACGCCCACCCAAGCCGATGCGGGACACTGCGCGATCATGCGCTTGACGGCGCGGCGGAAGTCGCTCGGAATTTCCCCTCTTCGCCTCGTTCGCTCAGCTGGCGAAGACCCCTCTGCGTAAACCCATCCAACGCCGTGCCTTGCACGCGCGGCGTTGTCGCTTGTAGCAGTAGCGGTCGCAACAGGCGCGCGACGCGGCGCGAACCGACGAGCGTGGGCACGAACATCGCCGAGTGCTCCGTCTCAGGCGGGCAGGCGACGCACCGCATGCGACGCTCCACTCGTGCTTCCGCTCGCGAGGCCGGGCCCGACGAAGGTACGAACAGAACACGCTTCGGCGTTCATGGCGTCTGACTCATTGTGCGAGGTTGGCTCGT
>JBIKTI010000256.1:0-4674 GCA_044348205.1 Phycisphaerales bacterium
GGCCCGAGCCCGCAGAGCTATCTCCGCATAGACCGCATCATCGCTGCGGCGGAGGTGTCGCGCGCCGACGCCGTCCACCCGGGCTACGGCTTCCTCTCCGAGAACGCGCACTTTGCAGAGGTCTGTCGTGACTCGGGCTTCGAGTTCATCGGCCCGTCGCCCGAGGCGATGGCGCTCCTCGGCGACAAGGTGAGCTGCAAGAAGATGGCCCGCAAGGTGGGGACGCCCGTCTTCCCTGGCACCGAGGACGCGATCGAGGATATCGAAGAGGCCGTCAAGGTCGCGGCCGAGATCGGCTACCCCGTCATCGTGAAGGCCGCTGCAGGCGGCGGCGGACGCGGCATGCGCGTCGCGCGCGACGAGGCGCAGCTGCGCGCTGGAATCGAGAGCGCGCGCCAGGAGGCGACCGCCGCATTCGGAAACGGCAGCGTCTACATCGAGAAGTTCCTCGAGCACGCGCGCCACTTCGAGGTGCAGACGATCGGCGACAAGCATGGCAACGCCGTGCACCTCTTCGAGCGCGACTGCTCGAGCCAGCGCCGTCACCAGAAGCTGATCGAGGAGGCCCCGAGCCCGGGCGTCGACCCCGAGAAGCGCAAGCAGGTCTGCGAGAGCGCTGCCTCGCTCATCGCGAGCGCGAAGTACTCGGGCGCCGCGACCGTCGAGTTCCTGATGGACGCGAAGCAGAACTTCTACATGCTCGAGGTGAACACGCGCGTGCAGGTCGAGCACCCCGTCACCGAGATGATCACGGGGATCGACATCGTGCGCGAGCAGATCATGGTCGCGTCGGGGAAGCCGCTCTCGGTGAAGCAGTCCGACATCAAGGTGACGGGCCACGCGATCGAGTGCCGCATCAACGCGGAGGACCCCGACCGCGGCTTCATGCCGCAGGCGGGCCTCATCGAGACCTTCGTGCCGCCGGGTGGCCTCGGCGTGCGCCTCGACAGCCACGCGCGCACGGGCTATCGCATCCCGCCGAACTACGACTCGATGATCGGGAAGCTGATTGTCCACGGCCCGACGCGCGACATCGCGATCGCCCGCATGAAGGTCGCGCTCGACGAGTTCAAGATCGGCCCTGTGCGCACGACGATCCCGCTCCATCGGCGACTGATGGACAACCCCGATTTCGCGAACGCGACCTTCGACATCCACTATGTCGAGCGGCTCCTGAAGGCGGACGAGGTCGAGAAGGCCGCGAAGGCCGAGAAGGCCGCTGGTTCCGCGGGCTCGAAGGAGAAGGTCACCGCATGAGCGCGGCGCGTTCGGACGATGCTGCGAGCGGTGGAGATGTGACGCTCGCCGACATCGTCGCGGCGCGCGATCGGATCGCGGGCGGCGTCGAGCGGACTGGTTGCCCGCATTCCCCCGCGCTTTCGCGCCTCACTGGCTGCGAGGTCTTCGTCAAGCTCGAGTACCAGCAGCGGACGGGAAGCTTCAAGGAGCGCGGCGCGCGCAACGCGCTGCTGCAGCTTTCCGATGCGGCGCGCAAGGGCGGCGTCGTGGCCGCAAGCGCGGGCAACCACGCGCTTGCGCTGGCGTGGCACGCGCGCGACCTCGGCATTCCCGTGACGGTTGTGATGCCCCGCGTGGCGCCGCTCGTCAAGCAGGCGCGCTGCCGCGAGCTCGGCGCCCGCGTCCTGATCCACGGCGCCAACATCGCGGAGGCGAAGGACCTCGCCGACGAACTCGTCGCCAACGAAGGCCTCGCCTATGTTCACGGGTTCAACGATGCAGCGATCATCGCGGGCGCAGGCACCGTGGGCCTCGAGGTGCTCGAGGAAGTGCCTGGCCTCGACGCGGTCGTCGTGCCCGTTGGTGGCGGCGGGCTGATCGCGGGCGTCGGCATCGCGGTCAAGGCGACGCGCCCCGAGGTCGAGGTGATCGGCGTCGAGCCGAAGCGCGCCGCGAGCTTTCTGCGCGCGCTCGACGAAGGCGCGCCGCGCCGCATCGTTATGGAGCCGACCCTCGCGGACGGCCTGGCAGTGCCTGAGGTCGGGAAGCGCGCCTTCGAGCTCGCGCGCACCCGCGTCGACCGCGTGGTCGCCGTCGGGGAAGAGGCGATCTCGCTCGCGATCCTGCGCCTCGTCGAGATGCAGCATGGCGTGGTCGAGGGAGCGGGGGCGTCGGCGCTCGCCGCGCTCTTCTCGGACGAGCTCGCCCATCTTGCGGGAAAGAAGGTCGCGCTCCTTCTTTGCGGCGGGAACATCGACCCACTCGTCCTCGCGCGCGTGATCGAGCATTCGCTCGCGGTCGACGGCCGCATCGTCCAGTTCGCGGCGACCATCAGCGACCGCCCGGGCGGGCTCGCCGATCTCGCCGCGACGATCGCCTCGACTGGCGCGAGCGTGCAGGACATCCGCCACGAGCGCATCTTCGGCGGGCCCGATGTGTCGCGCGTGCGCGTCGCCTGCACAGTCGAGGTGCGCGACGCGGCGCATGGCGACGAGCTGCAGGAAGCCTTGCGCACGCGCGGCATCGCCGTCCACGAGCGCGTGCGCCCCGCGGGCGAGCCCCGCGGGTGACGCCCGACTCGTTCGGGTGACGATGATAAATCCCGATTTCCCTGCACAGGATGCGCGACCGTGCAGATCGCGGACCTCGGCATAGGGGCAATCTGACGCACAACGCGCACATTCGGCACAGTCGCCTGAACTGTCGCCATCGTCATGCCGATCCTGAATGCACAGGGTTTGGGTCGTGCCGACGGGGAGTCGGTCGACCCTGAAACGAGAAGGGAGAAGGATCTATGCGTGACGGTTATCAATTTGGCGAGAAGGACGTGCTGACCACGGGTGAAGTCGCCCGCATCTGCAATGTGGCCAGCCGCACGGTGAGCAAGTGGTTCGACTCGGGCGCGTTGCAGGGATATCGCATCCCTGGCTCGAAGGACCGCCGAATCCCCGTGTCGAATCTGCTTCAGTTCATGAAGAAGCACAACATCCCGATGGACGGCCTGATGAGCGGCGCGCCCCGCGTCCTCATCGTCGACTCGGACACCGCGACGGCGGAGACGCTGCGCAAGGTGCTCTCCGAGCAGACCCGCTACGAGGTCAAGGTCGCCTCGGGCGCCTTCGCGGCGGGCGCAGAGTGCGAGAAGTTCCGCCCGCATGTGATGCTCCTCGACATCCACATGCCCGAGAACGAGAACGGCGCGTTCTGCAACTTCGTCCGCAACTGCGAGGACCTGCAGATGACCAAGATCATCGGCATGTCCGGCCGCCTCACCGAGGGGCAGGTCAACCAGTTTGCGGGCCGCGGATACGACTCGATCCTGCGCAAGCCGTTCACGGTGCGCCAGGTGATCGAGGCGATCGAGAGCGCCCACGCCATCGTCGCCTGAACGGCGCGCCGGCGAACGACGACAGCCCGCGGCGCTCGAATGAAGCGCGAGCACCGCAGCGGCACTGAAGACCCTGTCTCCCTCTCCAGAGGAATCCACGCGGGAGCGCCGATCGGCCGCTTCCGCGTGCTTTTTTCCAATGATTCGGGCGATCGGCGGTCATCCACAGCTTGGAGCGTGCGACACGAGGATCATGGGTGCCCGTGGACTTCAGTCCGCGGAACGGGTGGTGTCAGCCGTCGACTCCGACGCGCGGCGTTCAGCAGACTGAAGTCTGCTGGCACACTTGGTTGGGGACTCCGACGACTCGGATCGTCCGACACGACAATCATGTGTGGGGACTCCGACGGTCTGGATCGTCCGACATGACAATCAGGTGTGGGGACTCCGACGATTCGAATCGTCCGACACGACAATCCTGGGTGCCCGTGGACTTCAGTCCGCGGAACGGGTGGCGTCAGCCTTCGACTCCGACGGTTGGAATCGCGCGGCACAACGGCCCGAGGGCGCTCTTTGCGTTTGCAGGCCCGCATCGGCTCTGCTCAGATGCGCGCGTGGTCCTTGTTGCGGGCGGGCTGCCCTGGTCGATCGGCCTCGCCATGGCGACCAACGCGGTCTGTCCGATCGCGGCCGATCTCGGGATGCGCGCCTCAGGGGCTGCGAGGGGCGGATATCCTGCGAAACCCGCCATCGGCGCAGAGAGAGATCCCGCTTGAAGCTCGTCCTCGCACAGTTCCGCACCCCGATCGGCTCGCGCGATGCGCTCGAGCCGCACCGCGAGGCGCTTCGCGTGGCGAAGGACGCGGGGGCGAGCCTCGTCGTGTGCCCAGAGCTGTCGCTCCTCGGCTATCCGCCGCGCGACCTCCTCTTGCGCAAGGGCGTGGCCGAGCATTGCCTGCGCCTGGCCGAGGAGCTGGCGCGCGATGTGCCGCCGTCGATCCTCTTCCTCGCTGGGCTTCCTGTGTCTTCGACGCAGAGGCCGTTCCGCAATACGGTTGCGCTGATCCGCGGTGGCCAGATCGAGGGCTACGCGACCAAGCAGCTGCTCCCAAGCTACGACGTGTTCGACGAGGACCGCTACTTCGAGCCTGGCGAGCGGACGACGGTCGTCGAGCACGCGGGCGAGCGCGTGGCCATCCTGCTCTGCGAGGATCTCTGGAAGGCGGGCGACGCGGGCAACCAGCGCCGATACGCGCGCGACCCCGTCGCCGACGCGAAGGCGCAGGGCGCGACGGTGCTCGCCGTCCTGAGCGCGAGTCCGTTCGTCGCGGGGAAGGATGCGCGGCATGTCGCGCTGCTTGCCGAGCGCGCGCGGGAGTCGGGCGCGT
>JBIKTI010000257.1:0-4666 GCA_044348205.1 Phycisphaerales bacterium
GACCGCCTCGTTGTGCTCGACCGCGGCAAGGTGGTCGAGGTGGGCGGGCACGACGAATTGATCGCGGCGCGCGGCGCGTACTGGCGCATTCATGAGGCGCAGGAGCGCGACGATGCCGCCGCGCGCGCAGGCGGCGGCGACGGAGGCCCTGGGGAATCGCTGCCCGGTGCAGACGGCCTGCGGGGAGCGACGGCATGACGACGCACGCCCCCGCCTTCACGCTTCTGCGAAACCCGCGCGGACGCCTGTCGTGCACGATGGCCGACGGCACCGTGCACGAGGATGTCGTGCCCGTGCGCGCGTTTCCGCTGACGGCCCCCGACGACGGCGTGAGCATCGTGGGCGCGAATGGGCACGAGGTGCTTTGGATCGCGCGACTCGACGATGCGCCCGTGGCCGCGCGCGCGCTGATCGCCGAGGAACTCGCGGCGCGCGAGTTCGTGCCCGTGATCGATCGGCTGCTTGCGGTGTCGACCTTCGCGACGCCGAGCGTGTGGACGGTCGCGACCGACCGCGGCGAGACGAAGTTCACGCTGAAGGGCGAGGAGGACATCCGCCGCCTCGCGGGCGGGGCGCTCCTCGTCACCGATTCGCACGGCGTCGGCTACCGCGTGCGCGACCGCTTTGCGCTCGACCGGCACTCGCGCAAGCTGATCGAGCGGTTCTTGTAGGAGCGGTCAGGCCTTGGAGGGAATCCAAGGCCTGCCTGGATCGCGCCGTGCGATCGCTCCGCGCCCGTGCACCCCCGCCATCAACGCCCCAGCCGGTCGTGCTTGGTCGCGTTGCCCTTCGAGAGCTCGACGGGATAGCGCTCGGCGTTCCTCGCAAGCTTCCGCTCGACCGCGGCCTTGATGTCGATCTTTGTCACGGCCGCAAACTCAAGGAGCAGGATCATCACATCCGCGGCCTCTTCCTCGACGCCCGCGCGCGTCCTCGCGTCGTCGAGCGCGCGGTGCGATTCCGCGTTCGGCACCCAGCGAAAATGATCCATCAGCTCGCCCGCCTCGACGGCGACCGCCATCGCGAGGTTCTTCGGGTCGTGGAACTGCTGCCAGTCGCGCTCGGCCGTGAACGCGAGGATCTGCTCCTGAAGCCGAGCGATGTCGGAGGCGTGCTGCATGAAGCGCAGTCTACTGCGCTGCTTCTTCGCCCGGCTCGTCGATGCGCTCGGGGAGCCACGGGAACGCGCGCAACAGTCGGTCGGCCGCGATGCACGAGTCGAAAGTGACGCCGAACTGGGTCTCCGCGCCACAGAGCGCGTCGTCCGCCTCCTCGACCGAACGGATGCCGCTCGCGAGTTCCTCGATCACGCGCCTGCCCTCGTCCGACAGCTGCGCGAGCGGCGAGCTCGACACCATCGAGAACTCGATGCCCTCCTCAGGGTCGAAGCTGGCGCAGAGCCGCGAGCGAAGCGTCGCGTTGAACGAGGTGCCGACGCCGCCGAGCGTGATCGTGTCGCGGTCGCGCCCGAGGACGACGGTCCGCTTGATCGGGCGCGGATATCCAGGCCCGCCCGTGCCTTCGGGCCCGTACTTGCGCATCCACGCGAAGAACGTGGTGACCTTCGTGTTCTCGTTCTTGCACGCCTCCGCAAGCGAGATGCCCGTGACAAGGTGCGCGCAGATCCGCTTGATCGTCTCCGTCCGCCGTTCAGGTGTGATCTTCATCTCATTCCTCCGCGCGCATCCTAGCGAAACCCGCCGCTACACTCGCGTTCCCATGCCTACCCGCGCCTACGCAGCCCAGTCGCCGACCTCGCCGCTCGCACCGCACGGCATCGACCGCCGCACGCCGACCGCCTCCGATGTCGAGATCGACATCCTCTTCTGCGGCGTCTGCCACAGCGACCTCCACTTCGCGCGCAATGAGTGGGGTTTCACGCAGTATCCCGTGGTGCCAGGCCACGAGATCCTCGGCCGCGTGACGCGCGTCGGAAGCGGCGTGACGAAGTTCAAGGTGGGCGAGCTCGCGTCGGTCGGGTGCCTCGTCGACAGCTGCCGCGCGTGCGACTGCTGCAAGAAGGGCCTCGAGCAGTACTGCACGGGCGGCGCGACCTTCACCTACAACGGCGAGGACAAGCACCTCGGCGGCATGACCTTCGGCGGATACTCGGAGAAGGTCGTGGTCGACGAGGCGTACACGCTGAAGGTGCCCGCGAACCTCGACCCCGCGGCCGCCGCGCCGCTTCTCTGCGCGGGCATCACGACATGGTCGCCGCTCAAGCACTGGAAGGCGGGGCCAGGGAAGAAGGTCGGCATCGTCGGCCTCGGCGGGCTCGGGCACATGGGCGTGAAGTTCGCGCGCGCGCTCGGGGCGCACACGGTGCTCTTCACGACCTCGCCGTCGAAGGTCGCCGACGGCCTGCGCCTCGGCGCACACGAGGTCGTGCTGTCGACCGACGAGGCCGCGATGGCGAAGCACGCCGCGTCGTTCGACCTGATCGTCGACACGGTCTCCGCCGACCACTCGATCGACGCGCTGATGGCGCTCATCAAGCTCGACGGCACGATGTGCATGGTGGGCGTCCCGCCGAATCCGCAGCAGATCGCTGCGTTCAGCGTGATTTTGCCGCGCAGGAACCTCGCGGGCAGCTGCATCGGCGGCATCGCCGAGACGCAGGAGATGCTTGATTTCTGCGGCGCGCACAACATCGCCTGCGACATCGAGCTGATCCGCATGGACGAGATCAACGCCGCCTACGAGCGCATGCTGAAGAGCGATGTGAAGTATCGCTTCGTGATCGACATGGCGAGTCTGAAGGGCTGACGGCGCGCGGCGTGCGCGTGCGCCGAGGCGAAGCGAGACAAGACGACACGGACTGCGTGGCGTGCACAGGCCGCGTCGAAACGAAAGCGGCCCCGCACGAGGCGGGGCCGCGGAAGTGGCATAGCGGTGGTCGCGTTTCGCGGTCAGATGTCGAGAATCTGCGTGGCGCCGATCGCCTGGAGAACGGTCTGGCGGCAGAGCCGCGGGTCCGCGTCGGGCTTCACCATCGTGAGCCTGATGAGCTGCTTGAAGCGCCAGGGGTCGGACTCGCGGAACTGCGGCGCCTCCGCCGCGAGATGGTCGCGCGCCGCCTGAAGGAGCTCGGGCGGGCAGATGAACCCAGGTGCGAGCGACGCGAACACGACGAGGACCGCGATCCGCAGCGTCATCGGCTGCGATGGATCGTGAGCCGAGACGGCAGCGACGGCGAAGGCGAGTTCGGCGTCGATGTCGGGCGGCACGGGGGTCGGCCTCGCAGCGGCCGCGCTGTCACGCATCGCTCGGGTCGGGTTTATGGCGCTCTTGTAGGCGCGGTTCGACAGGGCCTTGCGCCTCTCGAGGAACTCAGGCGGGAGATTCGACATCACGGCCATGCGCTCCTCGAAGCTCACATCGCGCGGCGCATCCGTCGGCTGCACGATCCTGAGCGGCTCGCCGTGGACCTCGCTTCCCTCGTCGATCGCGACGAAGCTCGTGAGCCGCGTCTGGATCTGATGCCGCACGCCGAGTTCAGCGATCTCGGGGTCGATCAGCCCCTGCTGCGATGGATCCGCGACCAGGCGATCCTCGAGCTCCGCGACGCGGTCGCGCGCCCAGAGCGCGCCGAGGGCGATCGGCGCGCGCGCAACGGTCGCGGCGCCGTGGAAGCGGCCGTCGACGCTGGCGATGTCGACCGTCCGCGGTGAACCTTCGATGAAGAAGGTCGCGGCGCGGCCCGCGAAGAGATCGCGCCCCGAGTGGCGTCGCGCTCCTTGGACGCCGAGGCCGCACGCCATCGGGCCGACGAAGGTCGACTCGAAGCGGCGGATCTCCGCCTCGATGTCCTGCGAGTCGTTGACGAAGAGCGCGGTGCCTCCGCCGAGCCGCGCGAGGCGCGTGAGGACGCCCGCCGACGGCGCCATGCCGATTCCGACGGTGAAGAGGCGCGTCGCGGGGTCGAAGCGCCGCGTGAGGGCGAGGATCTCGCCGTCGTTCGCGACATCTCCGTCGGTGAGGAAGAGCACCGTGCGCACGCGGCCGCTGGCGACGCGGCCGAGGCACGCGCGCTCGAGCGCGGGAAGCGCCATGGTGCCGCCGCCGGCCTCCACGGCGTCGAGCCACTCGAGCGCGCGCTCGATGTTCGGGCGCGTGGCTGCGACCGGCTCTGCATCGAAGGTCTCGAAGGAGGAGCCGAACGCGATCATCTCGAAGCTGTCGTGCGCGGAGAGCCCCTCGAGCGCCGTGCGGAGCGCGCGCTTCGCTGCGACGATTCGCTCGCCGCGCATCGAGCCCGATCGGTCGAGGACGAAGATCGCCTCGCGCGGGCACTCGAGCTCTGGCCTGCGCGTCGCGGGCGGGTCGACGACGACGAGGGTGCGCTCGCCGTCGGTGTAGGCACGGACGACGGGCTCGGTGGCGCGGGACCACGCGCGCAGCACGATGTCGCCAGAGCAGGTGGCGTCGGACGCGGGCCGCAGCGTGACGGCGCCGTCGGCCGCGTTCGAGCGGACGAGCGCGATCGACGCGGAGAGTTCGGTCACGGCCTCGACGAGCGTGACCTCGAGTTCGAGCGCGGTGCCGCCGCCGAGCTTGACGGGCGGCGTCAGGCGCGAGGCGTCTGGCGCGCGATCGGTGTCGGGCGAGACTCCGTCGCCGTCGTGGCCGACCGCGTCGCCAGGGACGAACTTCGGCGAGATCGCGG
>JBIKTI010000258.1:0-4648 GCA_044348205.1 Phycisphaerales bacterium
ACGCGCCGCTCTTCCGCCGCACGCGTTGGTCGCCCGCGACTCGCGCGTGTCGCGGCTCGGGCGATTCTGCGGGCCTGCCGCCGTCACAGGCCTAGTGCTCGGTCTCTGCCTCGCCGCCCTCGCATGGCTTGCGCAGCCTGTCACCGCGTGGGTGAAGACGCGCGCCGCCGAGAGCCTGAGCGACCGCGACCTCGCCGCTCGCGCCATGAAGCCTGACGGCGGCGATGCGGGCACGGCGCTCAGGGTCCGGGCCCGCGCGATCGCCACGGGATCACGCGCATCCGACGGATCGCTCGCAGACGCGGCCGCGCTGCGGTCGGTGCTGGACGGGCTGATGGTGCATCCGTTTCCGACGGATCCTCTCGCCGCGTTTTCACCCGAGTTGGAGAACGAGATGTCCCGTCGCTTCACCACGATCGACGACCTTGCTGCCTTCCTCGCGGACAGGCCTCAGGACATGCTGAAGGTCGCACGCGCGCTCAGTCTCGATCGAGGAGGCACCGGCCGCAACCCCCTCGGCATCGTCGCGGAGGAGTATTTCCTCTCGACGCTTCTGCTCGACCATGCCACCCTCTCCGCGCTGGCGCACGAGGACTTCGCACGGTCGGTCTTCCGGTTCGCGCCGAGAGCGATGGTGCTGCGCGAAGGCACGATCGTGCGCTGGCTGCTTGGCCCCGAGGATCCCCTCTGGCTTCGGGGCTTCCTCGTGTTTTCAGACGTCTTCGTACGGTCCGCCCGGATGCGCTGCGCGGGCGGGGAAGGCCGCGTGATCGAGCTCGAGCTCGTCGTCGCCAAGCAGCCGATCCCGGGCGGCATAGTCCCCTTCGTCGAGCTGATGGTTCCCGACGGCGTCTGCGACGAAGGCGAGTTCATCCTCGAGCTCGAGCTCACGCCTGCCTCCGTGCACGGCGCAGCCGACGGATCGTCGAGCCTCGTCATCGAGACCCGGGTTCCGTTCGGCTACGACAGTCCGCGGATCCCTGCGAAGTGACGCACGTCGTCGGTCGGCCGCGCGCTCCGTTCATGGAAGCTGCTCGACCCACACGAGCTCGGGCGGCTGCAGTGGGTCGGTGAAGCGCAGCTCGAACGGCGCGGCCATGTAGCGGAAGGAGATCGGGATCTCTGCGCGCGCCATGCCGGGATTCGGAGTGAAGCGCAGCGTGTGCGGGAACACCTTGGCCACGCTTGGAGTCAGGTCGAACTTGATGATCCAGCCATGCGTTCCGACCGTGACCGAAGCCCGGGTTGGTGCAAGCAGCGAGCCTTCCGATCGCAGTTCAAAGATGCCTGACAGAAGAATCGGCCCGAGCGCTGCGGCTTGCTCCCGGTCCACGACAGGATCGGTGAGAGCGGCGAAGCGGAAGATGAGCCCGTCGGGACTTGAGTCGAGACTGCGCTCTCGCAGCCATTCGGTGGAGTTCGCACGGAGCACCGACTCGTGCAGCATTGCGCGCGCCTCTTCGCCCTTGAGCGCGGTGGCGACGACGGGCGTCTCGGGAAGCGTCTCGCTCAGGACGGATGGACTCGCGGTCGAGTTCGAGAAGGCCAGCGTGAATCGCGCCCACACTCCTGAGCGCTGCACACCCTCGAAGACCCACATGCCTTGGTTCCGTAGAGGCGACGGCTCCAGCACGACCTCCATGGGCCGATTCATGACGATCTCGCTCGGCCACGACACCGTGGACCAGTTGAGGTATCCGAACTGCCCGCCGCCGATGGAGACCTGCCCGAGATGATGCGACGCTCCGTCCTGCTTCGCCACGACCCTGAAGTGGCCTCCGTGGGGTGGCGCGGCGCCGCGTCCGCGCGCACCGCCATGCTCGAACCTGAGCAGATTGCCCGACTGACTGGCTGAGATGCGGGCAGCCCCCAGCCATTCGGCGAACGCACGGACCACTTCGTCGTCGCGCACGCGCAGGAATGGCGCCGCGGGGTCGGGCATCGGAAGGATCTCGACGGAGAGCGTCTGATCGATCGGGTGCGCGCCCTCGAGCGCAGCCGCCTCGGCGGCCGTCATGTCGGTGAAGGGGACGTCGCGGACGGTGTTTCGCATCGGAACAAGCGCCTGCGGAGCGATGACACCCCGGACGCGGATCGCGTAGGAGCCGGGCGGAAGATCGGCAAGGAGCGACGGTGGCGGCATCCCCTCGCGTCTCGAGTGCCCCCGGACCGTCGGATGGGGATTGAGCAGGATGGCTCGCTCGCCGGCGGCGGCGTCGGCGGGAACCGCTTCAGCCCGCTCGATGAAGAGCGCGTCTGCAAGCGGCGCGTCCGGAGCCGACGCGCCGTTGCGCAGAAGGTCGTCGAACGGGCTTCGCAGGTCGAGCGAGATGAGGCCCCCTGAGGGAGCGGAGCTGCTTCCCATGAGGTGCGGCGCAAGCACGGCGCGTCCTTCCGCGGTCGAGCGGAGACGCTCCTCGAGTCTGGCGAGGCTGCGGGACTCCGCGTCGCCTCTGTTCCAGTCGATCGCCGCGACGCACCGCGCGAGATCGCCCCTCGCACCTGCGCTCGCGATGAGCTCGTCGGCTGCAAGCGCGATGAGTCGCTCGCGCTCTCCGCCGTCGAGATTTCCGAGCACCTTCCTCGCCGGTCCCAACGGAACCGCTGCGCGCGGCGCACGGCCAGGCTCGTCGCAGCGCGCGAAAGCCTTGAGGAATGCGTCGAGAAGCTCTCCCGACGGCACCGAGCGCTTGCCTCCCGGCACGCGATGGCCGCCGACCGATCCGAGCTGGGCCTCTAGGGCGCGCTCGGCAAGCCGGACATGCGGGCTTTCGTCGGATCCTGCGACCACGACATCGACCAGCCGCTCGAGCCGCATCGATGCGATGAGCCTGGCGCGAAGCTGTTCGGTGCGGGCCGGCGTCAGCCATACGAACGCCGCAACGGCGACCGCCGTCGCGACCCATGCGGCGATGACCGCGCCCCTGCGCCGCGCGCGCTCGCCTGTGCGCACCGCGCCGGGCCGCGCGAGATTCGCGCCACACTCGGGGCATGCCGCGTCCGAAGGGTCGAGCGCGCGCAGATCATGCGAGCAGCGACGACAGATGGGATGCCATCCGACCGAAGCGCCGCGGAGTGCCCACGCCGCCAGCAGCCCCGCGCTGAACAGCATCACGCCGCCCGCGTAGGGCAGTGCCATCCAGACCACGGGGGGAACTGCGAGCCAGTTCATGTTGGAAACGACTCGGTGAATTGAGTCGAGCACCCTGCGCTATCGGTGAATCCGCATCACCACATGGTCGACAGGGTCGCCATCGGAGTAGTTGAAGCCCTGGAGGTCGCCGACGACCACAGCGACAGCCTCGAATTGTACGGCGCAGCTGCGTGGGATCAACAGATACGCGCCGCGATTCGCCCCAACCCACGCGAGGATCGCGTCGCGGTTCGTGTCGTCGACGGCGTCGCCGAAGCGGACGAGTCTGCCGCGCGTCGCCCACATGAGCGAGTCTTCCTGATAGCCGACGCCCGCGATCTTCGGGAAGCCGGCGTCGGGCGGGAGCAGCCCCGCGTCGGCCGCGACGATGCCGACGACGCGCGGCGTGTTCCAGATCCAGCGCGTGTTGGGGATCCACACGCCGAAGAGCGCCATCTCGGCGAGGACGGTCGCGGGGATCGCAAGCACCATCGCGCGGGGGAAGCGGGCCGCGAGCGCCGCGCGCCACGCGAGCACGATGAGCGCGACCGCTGACAGCGACGCGAGCGACGCGAACGCGAACGCGCGCAGCGACGCGTCCTCGAGCGGCGGCCACGAGGGCAGCGGCATCGCGGTCTTCCCGAGCGATTGAAGCGTGAAGTAGAGCGCAGGCCCCGCGAGCGCGAGCACGCAGCCGACGACCATCCACACGCCGTAGCCGAAGCGGTCGCCCGCGTTGAGCGGCTTCGGCAGCGCGCGCAGGCCGCCGAGGACGCACCGCGCCGTGAAGAGCGCGATCGCGGGGTAGATCGGCAGGATGTAGTGCGGGAACTTCGTCACCACGAGCTCGAACGCGAGCCAGGTCGGAACGGCCCAGAAGAAGAGGAAGATCTCCATGTCGCGGCCGCGCGTACTCGCGAAGCGCGCGCGCATCCGCGCGAGGAAGCCCGCGCCCGCGGCCGCGCGCGCCGCGAAGGCGCGCATGACGAGCCGTCCGAACGCAAGGCCCGTGAGGAGCGAGCCCGGGAAGAAGAACGCGACCAGCGTGACGAGGTAGTAGCCCGGCGGCGCTGCGTGGCCTTCGGCGCCTTCGCGCGCGCGCAAGAGCACTTCCTTCTCGAACGCCGCCTTCAGCGTGTCCCAGCCGACCTCGCGCGCGGCGAGCCAGATCCACGGCGTCGCGAGCGCGGCGAGAAGCGCGAGGCCGAAGAACGGGCGCAGCCGCCAGATGAAGCGCCATTCGCGCCGCGCGGCGGCGCAGCCGAGCGCGCAGGTCGCAGCGACGAACGGCGTGATCGGCCCCTTCGCGAGGATGCCGAGCCCGACCGCGGCCCAGAGGAGCGCGACAGAACCGAGCGGGAGCCCGCCGCGCGCGCGTGGATCGGCGCGGTGCATGCGCCAGAGCCGCCACAGCGCGCACATCGCGAGCGTCGTCGTGAAGAGAAGCACCTCGTCGGCGCGCGCCATGTGCGCGTCGGTCGCGAGGACGGGCGACACCACGAGCATCGATGCGGC
>JBIKTI010000029.1:0-13478 GCA_044348205.1 Phycisphaerales bacterium
CCACATCTGGCGGCCCGCGTCCATGTGGATGCCGCTTGTGTCGGCGTAGCGCGCGATGTCGAGCCATGGCACAGCGAGGCGCTCTGCGGTGCGCGAGGCATACGGTTCCTCGGCGAGGAGTTGCGAAACGAGCCGCTCGTAGCGGTCAGGGCGACCGTCCGCGAGATACGCGTCCGTCTCCTCGGGCGTCGGCGGCAGTCCCGTGAGGTCGAGGTAGAGCCGCCGCACGAGGTCTTCGGGTTCGGCCTCGGGCGAGGGGCGCGCACCCGTGCGCTCGAGCTCGGCCTGGATGAAGCGGTCGATGTCGCCGCGCGGCCACGACGCGTCCGCCACGCTCGGCACGACGGGGGCCAGCGGAGCCTCGAATGCCCAGTGCGCCTCGTAGGGTGCGCCCATCTCGATCCAGCGTCGGATGAGCTCGCGCTCGGCGGGCGAGAGAGTGGATTTGCCGCTCTCAGGGGTCGGCATCACCTCGTCGGGGTCGTGCGAGTTGATGCGCTTCCAGATCTCGCTTGCCTCTGGGTCGCCTGGGACGATCGCGGCGCCGTCCTCGCGCGCGGCGATCGCCTCCTCGCGGATATCGAGACGGAGCCCCGCCTTCTGATGGTCGCGGTCGGGGCCGTGGCAAAGGAAGCAGCGGTCGGACAGGATCGGGCGGATGTCGCGGCCGTAGCGGATCGGCGCGGGCTCGAGCGCGTGCGGGCCGTCGGCGGGCGATGGCTGCGAGCCCGACGCCGGCGACACGGTGGACGCGAAGGACGCGGGCGACGCGGTCGCCCCCCTCCCGATCGCTGGAGCGAGTGCGCTGGCAGCCGCAAGGCTGGCAAGCGCGACCGTGACGACGACCGGGCTTCGCGGAATCTTCACGCTCCGCAGTGTACAGGGCGACCACCCGCGGCCAACCCGCTTGGGCACGAGGCGGCGCAGTTCGACAGAAGTTTCGGGGATCCCGCCGTGGTCAGTCGGTGGGGCCGAGCCGCACGACCTCGCGGCGGTCGACGAAGAGAAGCTCGAGCCGAACGGCCTCGCGCGGGAGCGAGAACATCTCGGCCACCGCGTCGCCGTACGACGCGAGCTGGGCGCGATATCCCTCGATCTTGGCCTCGAGCGCCGCATGCGACGAGTCGACCGCGCCCGTCTTGAAGTCGATGATCGTGGCGCCGACGACGACGCCGCCACGGTCGGAGAGGACGAGACGGTCGATGCGGCCGTTCACGACCGCGCCGTCGATCTCCCGAGCGAACGCGAGCTCGGTGAGGACGCTCACGCGGTCGACGCCGGATGCAGCGGGCCGCGCACGCACATCGAGCGCATGCCCGATCGAACCGACGATCCCGCGATCGGCGGCGATCTTTGCCAGCATCTCGCGGACTCGGCGCGCGAGCGCGTCGGAGATAGGCTCGCCCTTCTCGACCGCGGCGCGCCGCCGCGCAGAGGCGACGATCGCATCGAGCCGCGCGGGGTCTTCGAGCTCCTCGATCGACTCGACCTCGCGGAAGCACTCGTGGACAAGCACGCCGCGCAGCGCGATGTCGTCGTCGGTGAACGGGTCGAGGCCCCACACGGCGTTGGTCTCGTGCGACGAAGGCGGTGCGGCGCGGCCGCGTCGACGCGGCGTCACGATCACGAGAGGCATATCGGCGGGCGGCGACTGCGCGGACTCCGCGTCGGAGTGGTGCCCTTCGCGCTGGCGAGGCTCGGTGCCTGCGCCCGCGCCAGCACGCTCGCCTACCTCCTCGCCCGCGTAGATCGACTCCCAGAAAGGCTCGGCCTTCGCCGCTTCCGAGGCATCAGCCACCGTGTCGAGCCACTTGGGTGTCAGCTCGTCGGCGCAGACGAGCGCATCGGGTCGGGCGGACGGACGGTCGAGCGCGCGGCGGATGAGCTTGGCAGCGGTCGGGTAGTCGCCCTTGTCATCGTGGTTCATGACGAGATGCAGCCCGCGCCGCGCGCGCGTCACAGCGACATAGAAGGTCGAGAGGTCGTCGAGGATGCCACGGCGCCGCTCGTCGCGCTCGATGACGGCGAGCTCGGGCACCCACGCGCGGATCTCCTCCGCGAAGAGCGGCGCGACGAGCCGTGGCGGCTCGCTCGGGGTCGGCCGGTAGACGCCCCAGCCCTTCGGCGTCTCGCCCCAGTTCTCGTCGAGGGTGAGGCAGATCACCTCGTCGAACTCGAGACCCTTCGAGCGATGGACGGTCATCACGCGCACGCGGTCGGCGGAACTCGAGTCGGCTGTGTCGGCCTCGACCGCGTCGATGAAGTCGAGGAGCCGCGCGGGCGGCGCGTCTGCGAAGTCCTCGGCGATCGCGACGACGCGCGCGAGGCGGCCCGCGTCGATCGGGGAGAGGCCGAGGCCCTTCAGCGCGTCGAGCGCCGAGCGGACGACTCCCGCAAGCCCCTCGTCTGCGATGCGCGCGCGCATGGTCGACGCGAACTCGACCGCCCGCGCGTGGGCGACGCGCGTCGAGGCGTGGCTCTCGAGCGGCGGAAGGGCCGTGACCACGGCCATCGGTCCGCGCGAGACGAGGAAGTGCGAGATGCGGTCGTCGGGCCTGTCGACGAGACGCAGCATCGCCAGGACGCCCACGACCGCTGGCGAGTCGAGCAGCATCGCTCGCCCCTCGTCGCTCGCGGCGACGCCGCGCCGCTTGAGCTCGGCGATCGTCTCGGCGATGCCCTTGTTGGTGCGGATCAGGATGCCAACCGAGCGCTCGGGGTGCTCGCGCGCGATGCGCGCCGCGATGTCGGCTGCGACCGCGTAAGGCGAGACCTCGATGTCGTCGGCGTTCGGGTCGCCGCGGTCGTTGCCCGTCACCGTGCCGTAGGCGTAGGCGGCGATACGGCCGCCGAGCGAGCGCTTCGCGGACTCGTGCCGCTCGAACCGCCACTCGCGGAGCGCGCGGGAATAGGCGCTTGCGGTGCAGTCGGCGGGAAGCCCCGTGCGCGCAACCCAGCCCTCGAGATCGACCTTGTCGCTGGTGAGCGCCCCCTTCGCGTCGTCCTTCGCGAGGGCGAGCACATCGGACTCGTAGTCGGCGAAGACGCGGTTCACGAAGTCCATGAGGATCGGCGACGAGCGGAAGCTCTTGCGGAGCGGTTCGCTTGGCCCGAGTTGCGCGGCGTAGTTGGCGGCGATCTCGGCGATGAGGCCGGGCGTTCCGCCGCGCCAGCCGTAGATCGACTGCTTCGGGTCGCCGACGAGCAGGAACCCGCCCGCGCGCTCGGGGGCCTTGACCCCGAGCACATCCTCGAGGAGCGGCCGCAGGGAGAGGAACTGCTCGACGGATGTGTCCTGCGCCTCGTCGATGGCGAGGTCGCGCAGGTCGACCCCAAGCGCGGCGCGCAGCTCGGTCGGATCGGACACGCGCGAGTCCTCGCGTCCGGCCGCCGCAGCGACGCCGCGCGTGATGTCGGCGAAGCCGAAGAGCCCGCGCTCGGCCTGGAGCCGCCTGAGCACGGCGTCGGCCTTCGGCAGGAGCTCGCGGGCCGCGCGCATCTGGTCGCGCAGCTGCTTGACGAGCGCGGCGCGGAGATGGGGCGCGAGCTGGACGGCGAGCTCCTGGAACTCCTCGGGGATCCTGTTGCGACCGAAGGTGCTCCCCTCGACCATCCGCGGGAAGAGCGTGCTCTTCGCGATCTTGCGGAAGTCGCGGTTCCGCAGCTCGTCCTGCAGCTTCGTCCATGCGCGCTGGAAGTCCTGGTACGGCGTGCCGTCCTTCTTCCTCGGCGGCACAAGCGCGTCGCAGCGAGCGAGAAGTGCGTCCCATCCCTCGCGGGTGAGCCGCGCGTCCGCCTCGAGCTCCTCGGCCCAGCCGAAGACGCGGTCGACGGCTTCCACGCCCTTCACGGCGACCGCGCGGTACATGTCGAGCGGCGTGACGCTTGCGCCGCCGAGCCGCGACTCGATCGCACTCGAGACGCTCGGCTTCGGTTCACCCTGCTCGAGAAGGTCGAGCAGCGCGTCGGCGCTTTCGTCGGTGAGGATCTCGGCTGCGGCAAGTGCGCGCAGTTCCTCGAGCTCGTGCTCCTCGGCGAGCGTCCACTCGGCGGGAAGCCCGACCTCCTCGGGCATGGCGGTCGCGATGCGGTGGAAGAAGCCGTCGATCGTTCCGATCGACAGGCGATGGAGGTCGGCCGCGAGCGCCTTGAGCGCTGCGGTGTATTCGGCCTGCGTGGCGTCTCCGACGACGGCGCGGAACTCCTTGCGCGCCTTTGCGCCATCATCGCCCGCGCGGGCGCCCTGCGCCGCGTGCGAGAGGACGCGTGCGAGGATCTCTCCCGCCGCCTTGCGCGTGAAGGTGACCGCGAGCGCGCGCGCGGGCTGCGGAGCGCGGCCTGCGCGGACCTCGTCGATCGACCATCGAAGAATGCGGTTTGCGAGCGTCCAGGTCTTTCCCGAGCCCGCGTTGGCGATCACGATCGACCGCGGAGCGGGCCCCGACGACGAAGCGGCTTCGCCCACGGCACTTTCCAGAGCGCTCATTCCCCGCCCCCTTCCGATGCATCGCCTGCGGAAGGCCCGTCGCCGCCGCCCGCGTCGCCGAGCCCACGCTGGCCGCGCCCCCAGATCGGCGCAAACGCGTCGCCGTCGCGGACGGGAACCCGATCGTTCGGCTTGAACTCGCCGCGCTGGATGCGGCCGACGAGCTCCCCCGCGAGCGCCTCGGCCGCATCGAGGTCCGCGTCGGTCACGACCGCAGGGCCGAGCATGGCGATCTCGCTCTTCTCGGCGCTCGGCGCGAGGTTGAAGTAGCCGAGATCGGCAGACCCGACCATGATCGGCTTAGGCATCGACCTAAGGAGCACGCGGTAGAGCGGAAGCTGCAGGTCCTTCCACTCGATCGCGTTCGTCGACTTCTTGCGCTTTCCGCCGCGGACATGGGTCTTGAGCGGCGGGTCGGCGCTCGACGAGGACTTGTAGTCGAGCGCGCGGAAGCGCCCGCTCGGAAGGTGCAGGTCGACGCGGTCGATGCGCCCCGTGAGGAAGAGCCCGTCGTTGGCGGGCAGCCGCGGCGACTGAATCTCGCCGGGCTTCGCATCCTTCGTGAACGCGAGCTCGGCGTGGTGCACCTTCCAGCCCTGCTTGGCCTCCTCGGACTGGATCTCTGCGAACCGCCGGAGGCGCCTGCGCGCGAGCTCGATCTGGATGCGCAGCGCGGGCGCGCGCGACTTCGGGAAGTGCATCGCCACGAGCGCGTCAAGATGCGCGCACACGCTGCGCTCGATCGCCTCCGCGTCGTCGGTCGGGTTCGCCGCGGCCGCCTCCTCGCGCCCCCACTGCTCGAGGGCGGCGTGGACGAGGTTGCCGAACCCGCGGGCGTCGAGCTCGACGGCGCGTTCATCGAGGTCGTCGAGCCTGAGCCGCGGGTCGTGCCTGAGCTGGAAGAGGTATGGGCACTCGATGAACGACTTGAACCCCGTGACGCTCACGGCCTCGATCACGGTGCCCGACACGGGCGGCGTCTTCACGAAAATCAGCGCGGCCGCGGCGTCGGCCACGGCACTCGGCCGTTCGTCGCCTGCGTCGGACGCGAAGAGTTGCGTGACGCGCTCGGCGAGCGCGGCCTCCTCGACCCGCAGCAGGAAGCGCGACGGCTTGAGCGGATCGCCTTCCTCCGTCTGTCGTGCGACGACGAAGCCGACGCTCGCCCCGCGGCCGCTCGACGCGCGCGCGGCCGTGCGCGTGAGGATCCCGTCGAGAATCCACGCGTCGCGTGCAGCGTGCCGTCGCGACGACGGCATGCCGAGCGCGATGCGGAGTTCGTCGGGGAAGAGGGAATCGCCAGCGCCTCCGCTCGGGACGACGCCGTCCGCGAAGCCAGAGAGCACGATGTGCGGCTCATCGGCCATGCCCGCGTCGAGCCAGCCAGCGACCGTCACGCCATCGACCTCGACCGTGCCGCGGATCTCCTGCCGCGCCGCCTGTTCGAGCAGAAGCGCGATGGCTTCGTCGCAGGAAACCGGCGCTGCGAACTCCTTCGGAATCTCCGCGAGTTCCGCGAGCGCGCGGTCGAGCTGACGCACCGATCCGACGCGCTCGCCCGCAAACGACCCGCGCGAATCGTCGCCGACGACGGCGCGCAGCGCCTCTCGCAGCGGGCGCGCCCACGCGGAGACGGGCTTCGAACCCGACAGCGGCCCACAGAGCGCGATCACCGCTCCCCGCACGGCCGCGTAGCCGCTGGCGACAGCCTCACCGCGCCACCCGCCACCTTCGACGGACCCGACGGGCTCGTCGCGCCACGCGCCCACGAAGGTCTTGGCGCGGTAGACCGAGACGCGGTCGGCCGCGTCGGGAATCCCCTTCGAGCGCACGAGCCAGCATGCGACATCGTCATGGCGCACGAAGGCCGCGAGCGACTCCGCGGAACCCTCGCCCAGGAGTTCGGCAAGCCTCGCGAGAAGCGTGCCAAGACGCGTGGCGCCGAACGGGCGTGCCTCGCCCGACGCCGCGGGCGTGCCCGCGAGCGCCAACGCGCGCTCGATCGCGCGGCGCGTCTCGTCGTCGGGCGCCATCACGAAGAGTTCGTCGCTCGTCGGGCGACGGGGTCCATCTGGCCCGACGGGAAGCGCGCGAATCGCAGCAACCACATCCTCCGCCGCGCCGTTCGGACGGTCGGCGACCCGAATCGCAGCGTGCGCGATGCGATCGGTCGGGAACGCGCGCGACTCCCAGCGCGCCGCGATTGGGAACCCGTCCTCGTCGACATCGTCGGCGCCATGGACGCATACCTCGACGCAGACGCCGAGTTCCCGCAGCCGTCGGAGCAGCGCCCTCTGCACGGGATCGGGGTCTGCGAAGAGGACGACGACGCGATCGATGCCGTCGGCGACGACCCCGCCTGCAGTACGGCGCTCGCCTCGGCCCGCATCGGCGCGCACCGCCTCGCGCAGCGATTCGTCGCGGTCGGCCACCCCGCACTCGTCGAGGAGCGCCGCCCGCCGCCGCGCGAACTCCGCGAGAACCTCGAGTCGACCAGCGAGTTCACTGCGCGCGCGCACGATTTCGCGTGCGGCGGCGCTGGAGACGATCTCGTCGAGCGCCCACATCGACGCCGCAACCTCGCTCGAGAGCCGATGGACGCGCCGCGCGATGCGCATGCGCGCGGCTGCGTCGGGCTCCGCCGCCACGCCGAAGAGCGACGCCACCCGCACCGCGAAGCCATCGCCCGCCGTGACCGAGCGGTCGAGCACCTCACGCCACGAGAACATGGCCGCCATCTCGCCGAGGATCGGCCGCACGGGCTCGACGAGGTTCGGCCCGAAGCGCTTCGGCGTGACGATCATCGGGGCAAACAGCGGGCGCGATTCGGCTCGCGCCCGCGCGAGCAACCGACGCGACAGCGCAGACGCGAGCCGTCCGCCGGGCACCAGCACCATCGTTCGGGACAGGTCAAGCGGGCCGCGGTCGGCCCGCTCGTCCTGCGAACTGCCCGCCGCGCCAAAGCCGCCATTCCGGCCCGCCTCGCACGACGCCTCGCACGACGCCACGCACGATGCCTCGCACGACACCTCGCACAACACCTCACACAGCGCATCCGAGATCGCACGCCGCGCGTCGAGCACGCGCACGCGAGCCGCAGCGGGCGACGCCTGCGTTGAGGTTGACTCACCGCTGCCGTCGATCGATCGTTCCGTGGCTTGTTTCGTGGTTTGTTTCGTGGATTGTTTCGTGGCTTGGTCCTTGGCTTGGTCCTTGGCTTGGTCCTTGGCTTGGTCCTTGGCTCGTTCCATCAATCGTTCCCCCAGTCGCTTCCCCAGTCGCTTCCCCAGTCGCTCCACGCCTCCCGCCTCTCTTCCCTTCTTCGAGCCGGCGACCGGCCTCCTGCGAGCTCCGCGTCCGGCCCGCGCGCCGCACGAGGCCGTCAGTCCTCGCCGAAACTCGCCTGATCGGTGAATGCGGCCACACCGAATGCAACCACACCGCATGCGCGATCCCGCTCATGCGCGTTCCGTTCCCTGTTGCACAGTCATTCGCAGCCCCTCGAAGCGCGCGCAGTATACCGCGCCGCACACGGCGACCGCCAAGTACCACACATTTACGACCACATTTTCGCGGCAGAAGCTCCGCGAGCACGCGTCGCATCGCGCGGCGACCGACGCCGACCGCCCCGTCGCGAGAGACGCGCGCCTACGGCGCGCACGCCCCCCACGCCCCGAGCAGCACCGCCAGATCCTGACTGCTCGTCGTGCCGTCGTCGTTCAGGTCGCCTGCCGGACCGCCCCACGCTGCGAGCAGCGCCGCGAGGTCCTGCGCGCCGACCATGCCGTCGCTGTTCAGGTCTGCCGGGCACGATCCGCCCTGCGAGAGGACAAACGCGCCGACACCCTGGCCGTAGATCGACTCCTCGATCGGATTCGAGCCAATGCCGATCAGGTATGTCGTTCCGCCCTGCGGCGTGAAGGTGACCTTCGCGCCGACGGTGGGTTCGCCGCAGTCGTCCTCGCTGCACGCGACGAGCTGGCCGCCGCAGAACTCGAAGACGGCGATCCTCGTGTCGAGCGGCCCATAGTCGCCGCTGCTGATGAGCGCCCAGCCGCCGTCCGCCTCGCAGAACGAGATCGTCACGGGCTCGTCGCTCGGCGACTCATAGGTGTACCAGACATCGAATCGAAGCGCTCCGCATGGCGTCGGCGTCGAGCCTTCGGCGCCATTGTTGCGGAACGCATTGACACCAACTTCCGCGGCACGCGGGCTGGTGCAGTCGTCGTTCGTCGGGCGCTCTCCGCAGAGGAGCGCCGCCGTCGCCGCGCACATCCTGTCCCACGATTCTGCACAGCAGGTCGGATCGAACGCGCAGACGAAGTTGCAGCAGACGAGGTCTTCGCAGAAGGGCGCACTCCGCTCCTCGAAGCAGTCGCCCGCAGCGGGGTCGCCGCACACGGCCTGCGCTCCGAAGTACTCGACGATCAGCTCGCCATCGCCCGCAGGCCAGAAGGTGGGGCCGAGCGCGGGCTCGTTCCCGATCCTGATGCGAACCGTCTGTCCTGCTGCCAGCGAGACCAGGACGGCGGGATTGCGCGAGTTGGTGGGGCACAGGAACCCGTCGGTGCCGCAGTCGACGACCACTCCACCGTCGGCGGGGCAGTCGGTCCAGATCTCGATTCCGCCGTCCTCGAGCCCGCCTTGGCCGACCGGGGAACCGCCGCAGACCGAGATGCGGTGGTTGCCGCCCTCAGCGGCGGTGAAGGTGAACCAGATGTCGCGGTTGAGCGGACCGCAGTCGGATGGATCGATCACCTCGGTATCTGCAAAGAAGTTGTCGAACGGCGTCGATCCGAGCGTTGCCTCCACTGCGTCGGCGCAGCGGTCGTTCGGCGGAGGCGTCGCATCGCAAGGCTTGCCCGTCACCGTGAACGAGTAGCTGTTGCCTGCGTCGTAGCCGCAAGGAAGCCCGAACGGCGACAGTGGTGCGACCGTGATCGGGTGCCGACCTGCGGGAAGGCACACGGTGACGGGAACACCCGGGCACGCGCTGGCCAGGCTGATCGCAGTCGGCGGGAGAAGCTCGAAGCTGCAGCCGGGGTTCGCGATCTGCACCGCCACGGGAATGTCAGACCGAAGTTCGAGCGTGATCTCTGTGCCCTCGGCGAGGTCGAGCAGGTACCAGTCGCGGTCGAAGCTGCCGCCGTCCGCCCAGATCGTGCCGCGAACCGTGTCACCGAGCCCGAACACCTGCAACGAACCCGCCTCGTCCGCGCAATCTCCATTGAGGCCGACGCCGCACGGCTCGTTCTCGAGAACGGTCGGCTTCGGTAACGGACATGGCGAGAGGGGCGTGATCGAGAGGATTCCGTCGCCGCTCGCCTCGGGGAGGTAGCCACCCACGAGCACCTTGTACTCGACACCTTCCTGAAGCTCCACGCCGATGATCTGTGCGCCGACTTCTGCAGCGCAGCCGAACTCAGAGCATGCCACGACCGTGCCGACGCCGAGACAGTCGGTGAGCACGGCGAGTCGCGCGGTGAAATCGCCGCCGCAGGTCGAGATGTTGTAGACCGCCGATGCGGGCGGGGTGAAGTCGAAGTACTGGACGGAGTAGATGCGATCATCGAGCCCGCCGCCCTGCGGCCACGGGTTGCACTCGCCCGCGAGGTCGATCGTCTCGGTGCGCTCTGAGGTATCGAACGGGTTGGAGCCGACCGTGGCCACGGTCGCGCTCCGGCATCCCGCGCCCGGCGGATCGACCGCCACGATGTCGAGCACGCCGCTCTCGATGAACCCCCCGCTCGATGAACTGCCGATGCCGATGAAGTAGGTGAGCCCCCCGATCAGCTCGAGACCGTCGAGGCGCGCGCCCGACGCCTGGCCGTCAGGGCAGCCGAACACCGCGCAGGCGAGGGCCGAGCCCGTCAGCCCGCACCCGTCGCGCACGGAGAGGAGCGTCCACTCGGGGCCGAGCTCGCCTGTGCAGATCGAGATGCGGTAGGCGCCGCTCTCTGGCGGCGTGAACGCGAAGAAGTTCGTGTTGTAGGAAGTGAAGATGCAGGCGCTCTCGAGGCCCGCCTCGAGATGACAGCCAGTCAGCTCGCCCGTGATGGGATTGCCGCCGACCACGACCGTCGGCACGCCCTTGCAGCCTGCACACTCGTCGGCGTGCGCGTGCCCGAAGGCAAGGGTGATTGCGGCCACACACGAAGCGGCGCGGAGGAAATCGAATCGAGACGGCATACTGGACCTCTGGGGTTCACTGCGGGCGAAGCTCTGTTGTTTCGTGCACCACGCCCGAAGACAGCATTTTTTCACAGATACGACCAGCCCCGCGTGGGTGCGCTCGCCGACCGGAGAGATTGCGGCAATTCCAAGCGCCAGCCTCCCTGTTCGGGGGGGCTGGGTAGCCGATCGAGCGTCTTGCCACCGGACCCCGCTCTCATCGAGCAGGTTCCCGGCTCCACCGAAGCGCGCTGGGCTCTGAGGGCCTACCACGCACACGCGTGGCACGCGCGGTCAAGCACGACGCGTGCCCACCGGGTGCTTCGAGGTCCGCCCGCGCGATCCCCGCATGTCTGGAACGACTGGGCCGATTGCGCGGGCTTCATCGCGCAGAATTCGCCCTGTAGCGGCTGCGCAAGACGCGCGGCCGCGGCGCGCACGACCTCGCGAATCCCGCGTCGAAGCGCTGCATGCGTGCGCCGCGCCGCACGATGACTGCAAGGTGGTGCGGCCCCGAGCCAATCGAGGCCTTCCGAAGTCAAGCGTGGACGAAAGCCGGCAGGAGGAAGCCGACCGCCGCACGCGCGGGCACCCTGAATGGAGCGAGGTACGCCATGATCGGGATCAACGAACACACGGGCTACGACATGGAGGCAGCCGCCTTCAAGGAACAGGAGATCGCGCAGCTGCGCGCACTGCGTGAACGCCTCGAGGCGGAGCGCCGCGCGTCGGAGCAGTCGACGCACTGGATGCACTGCCCGAAGTGCGGCGGCGAGATGGAGGAGGCGGAGTTCGAGAATGTGGTCGCCGACCGCTGCACCGCCTGCGGCGGCGTCCACTTCGATCCGCACGCGGTCGAGGAACTCGTCCGCTACGAGCGCGACCAAGGCACCCTCTGGAACCGCCTGTTCCACCCAGCGCTTCCCGTGCATGCGACGCCGCACGCGCATCCGCACGCGAACGGCAATGGAAGTGCGCACCAGCCCACCCGCCGAGCCGCATAGCCAGCGGACTGGCTGCGCCCTCCCGTGTACCCGCGCGCGGGCAGGGCCGATCGGCGGCTTCGCGCGCAGATCGCACCGTTCCGCGAGGCCGTCGGGACGCTAGGATTGTCGAAACCGCGCCGTCGCCTCGGACGATGGCGCGGTTTCGTCGATCGACCAAGCCCTGCAGGGAGCCAACACATGAGCGGCATGACCGAACCGTCTGGATACAGCCACGAGGACGCGATCTTCAAGAAGCAGGACCAGGAGATGATCGCCAAGATGCGCGCGGCCGCCGACGCGAAGCGGCAAAAGTCCGCCTCGGACGCCGAGAAGGCGGCTCACTGGATGCGCTGCCCGAAGTGCGGTGGCCAGATGGACGAGAAGCGCCTGGAGACCATCCTCGTCGACGAGTGCGCAGGCTGTGGCGGCATCTACTTCGACAAGGACGAGCTCTCGATCCTCCTCAAGCACGAGAAGGCGTCGAGCGGCATTCTGCGCAAGCTCTTCGGAGCCTGAGCGGCGGCCCCGCGCGCCTTACGACAGATTCGCGACTTCCCAGCCCTGGCGATAGGTGCGGCGCAGCGCGGCGCTTGCCGCCGAGCTGTTCTTGAAGACGCACTTCGCCGCGTCGTACTCGAGGACCGTGCCCGGCTCGACGGCGCTCATCGCGCCGATCGAGAGGCTCTCGCACATCCGCCCCGCGCGCTCGAACCGCGACACGCACGCGGCCTTCTTGCCGTTCAGGCAGGCGTCGACCCAGTTGTGCCAGTGGTTCGTCTCGCTGAACTCGCCAGGCGCAAGTTCGATCGCCTTGCCATCGACGAAGACGCGGCTCCACGCGCCCTCGATCGGGAACCACATCGTGCCCTTCTCGCCGACGAGAATCACGCCGCCGTCGCCGCGCACGACGCTCTTGCCCTGCTCGCCGCCCTCCCAGCCATCGGGAAGCCCGATCGCCTTGAAGTCGGGGAACTGGCCGCCGTCGAACCACTTGAGCGTGAGGCCGTCCTTCGAGGTGCGCGCGTTCGGCGCGTACTTCAGCACCACCGACTCGCTCTCGGGGAACTGGTCCTTCGAGGGCTTGACGGGGTTGCAGATCGCCGAAAGCGGAGAAGCGAGCCCGAGCTCGTAGAACGGGACATCGAGCATGTGGCAGCCCATGTCGCCGAACGCGCCCGTGCCCCAGTCGATCGTGCCGCGCCAGGCGAACGGCGTGTAGCCGTTCTTGTAGGGGCGCGCCGCGGAAGTGCCGAGGAAGAGATCCCACGAGAGGCCCTCTGGAATCGGGTCCTCGCCCTCGGGCCGCGGGTTCCCCTGCGGCCACCAGCCCGCGGGGCGGTTCGTCCACGCGTAGATCTCCTTGACGGGGCCGACGACGCCCTCGCGGATCAGCTGGCCGCCCCACTGGCGCCACTTGGTCGCGATGCGCTGCGTGCCCATCTGCGTGACGACGGAGGGGAGCCGCTCCGCGACATCGGCGAGCGCGCGGTTCTCGAAACCGCCCTGCGCAAGCGGCTTCTGGCAGTAGACATGCTTGCCGAGGTTCATCGCGGACATCGCGATCGGCGCGTGCATGTGGTCTGCGGTCGAGCAGACGACCGCGTCGAAGTTCTTGTCGAGCGTCGAATAGGCCTCGCGCCAATCGCGGAAGGTCGCGACATTCGGGAAGCGCGCGGCGCGGGTGTTGCCCTTGTCGTCCTTCGAGTCCTTGGTCCAGCCGTCGAGCTGCACCTGGCTGATGTCGCAGAGGCCGACGATCTCGACCATCTGATGCGACGCGACCTGGCGGAGGTCCGAGCCGCCCATGCCGCCGACGCCGACCTGCAGGACGCGCA
>JBIKTI010000030.1:0-13460 GCA_044348205.1 Phycisphaerales bacterium
TGTGCGGCATCGCGAGCGTCTTCTTCGTGCGGACGCTGCAGGCCTCGGAGCTCGCGTTCTCCAAGATCCCCGTGTCGCGCTGGATGCGCCCCGCGACGGGCGCCGCCATCCTTGCGCTTCTCGGCGTCCTGCACGCCGTCTTCGCAAAGGATGTCGTCAACCTCGGAAGCGGCGCGATCCCGCCCTTCTATGGAAACGGCTACCCGCTTGCCCGCGAGATCCTCAGGCCGGAGTTCTACGCGAAGGAGACGGCGCTCCTCGTGGCGGCGCTTCTGATCGGCCTCGCTGTCGTGAAGTGCGTGGCCACGAGCCTGACGCTCGGCTCGGGCGGCATCGGCGGCCTCTTCGCGCCCGCGCTCCTCGTCGGCGCGCTCGTCGGCGGCGCGTACGGCAGCCTCGGCGAGCTCGTTCCGTTCGTGAAGGAAGTCGGCCCCGCAAGCCTCGCCCTCGCGGGAATGGCGGGCGTCGTCGCGGGCACGACGCACGCTCCGCTCGCGGGCGCGCTGCTCGTCTACGAACTCTCGCGGGAGCCATCGATCCTGCTGCCCGTGATCCTCGTGGCCGCGCTCGCGACCATCGTGGCGCGCCTCCTCGAGCGGCACAGCCTCTACACCGCCGAGCTCGCAGCACTCGGCGTGCGACTCGGCTCGGGAACAGACCTCTCCGCGCTGCGCAGGCTCCGCGTGCGCGATGTGCCGCTCAAGCCAGCTGTCCTGGTGCGGGGCTCGGCGTCCGCGGGCTCGCTCGTCGAGCTCGCGGGGGGCGGCGAGTCCTTCGTGGTGCTCGACGACGACGGCCGACTCGAGGGAATAGTCGGTGCGCGCGACCTCCGCATCGCGCTCGTCAACCGCGAGGCCCTGCCCCTGCTCCAGGTGCGCGACCTCGCGCGCGCGCGCACGCGCGCGCTCGACCTCGATCTTCCGCTCGACCATGCGCTCGACAGGATCGAGCGCGGCGCGCTTCCCGTGCGAGACGAGAAGGGCGCGATCATCGGCGTCCTCACGCGGGCGCGGCTGATGCGCGTCTGGCGCCGTCACATGGAGGGCGATCGATGAACGGCCCCGCGCGCCTCCGCTTCCGCAGCGGGCAGCGTCTTCACGGGCAAGGGGCGTTCAAGCGCGTGCTCGATGGCCGTGCGCGCGTCGAGGCGGCCGACTTGGCCGTGCACGCGCGCCCGAACGACGGTCCGGAGACGCGGCTCGGGATCTCGATCGGCCGCCGCTTCGGTTGCGCCGCGCGGAGAAACAGGGTGCGGAGGCTCCTGCGCGAGGCGTTCCGGCTCTCGCAGGCGGAGCACCCGCGCGACGCACCCGCGCCCTACGACATCGTGATCGTGGTCAGGCCCCACGAGGCGCGCACGCTCGAGGCCTATCGCGCATCGCTTCTCGCGGCGCTCGCTGAGCTGCACGCAGTGTGGTCGAAGCGCGCAGCGCGCCGCGCCTCGCGGGAAGAGCGCGCGCCAGAGGAAGGCGGCGCATGAGCAAGCAGCGCCCTGGATTCGCCGCACGCGCGTGCATCGCGCTCGTCCGCGGCTATCAGATCGCGCTCGGCCCCGTCCTCGGCGGGCACTGCCGCTTCTCCCCATCGTGCTCGCACTACTCGATCGACGCGTTCACGATGCACGGCGCGCGGCGCGGGCTTCGCCTCACCGTGGCGCGCCTGCGCAGGTGCCACCCGTGGGGCGGCGAGGGCCACGACCCCGTTCCGCCGGCCGAATCCTCTACGCCTCGCGGACACGATTCGTGATCGCGCCGACGCGCTCGATGCGCACCTCGACCAGATCGCCATCCTTCAGGTAGACGGGCGGCTTGCGGCCCGCTCCGACGCCCGCAGGCGTGCCAGTCAGGACGACGGTCCCCGCGAGAAGCGTGGTCCCCTTCGAAAGCTCCGCGACGAGATAGCGCACGCCGAACACCATGAGCGAGGTCCGCGCGTGCTGCATGCGCGCGCCGTTCACGAGGGTCTCGATCTCGAGGTCCTGCGGGTCGCCGACCTGCGACGCGGGCACAAGCGCGCCGAGCGGACAGAAGGTGTCGAAGCTCTTGCCGCGGCAGAACTGCCCGCCCGAGCCCGTCTTCTGCCACCACCGCGCGCTGACATCGTTGGCGACTCGATAGCCCGCGATCACGGAGAGCGCGTCCGCCTCGGTCACATCGCGGCAATCGCGCGCGATCTCGAAGGCGAGCTCGCCCTCGAAGTCGACCTGCGGACCACCGTGCCGGCAGATCGGCGGAATCACGATCTCGTCGCCGTCGCCGCACACCGACGCGGGGTTCTTCATGAACACCATCGGAAGCTCGTCGGTCTTGCCGCCCATCTCGGCGGCGTGGTCTGCGTAGTTTCGGCCAATGGCGATGATCGCTGGAGGAACGCGCATCGCCGCACTGTAGCGAAGTGCGCGGAACCTACTTCCGCTGCGCCTCGGACCGCGTCGACTCCTCCGCCTCGCGCGCGCGCCGCGCCGCCATCTCGGCGAGCCTGCGGCGGGCCTCGACGATGCCGGGCGGCTCGGGAAGCGCCTGCTGGAACGCGAGGCCCGTCGCAGCGAGCCTGCTTGCCGCGAACTCAGCCTCGAGCACGGGGCGCACGCGGTCGTAGACGAGCGCGCGCACATCCTCGGGCGCCTTGCGGTAGATCACGAGGCGGTCGAGGAGCGGCTGCGAGTTGTCGAGGAGCACCTTGGTGAGCACCGCGGGAATCGACTCGTCGAGCTGTCCGATGAGGTCCTTCATGCGGCCCTCGCCGAACTTGTTCACGAAGTCGTTGTAGCGGACCTCGCGGAAGAAGCGCGTGAGGTCGCGGGCGAAGGTCAGCGCCTCCTCGAGCACCTTCTCGTTGTCGAGGAGCAGGCCCTCGCGGAAGCCGCGCTCGAGCACGGAGTACACATCGCTGCGCGCGACCTCGGGCTGCATCTCGTACTCGCCGAAGGTGACGCGCTGGACGAAGTCGTCGAGCGGCAGCGCGTAGTCGGTGTTCGGGATGATCGCGCCGCTGCCGTACAGGCTGTCGAGCCTGTCGAGGATCTCCTGCGCGCCCGCCACATCGCCCGTGCGGTAGAGCTCTCGCACGGCCTGCTTCATGAAGTTCTGGTGGAAGTTCATGAAGGTCTCGCCGCCGGCGCCGCGCGTGTCGTAGTGCTTGGTGTAGAGCGCGTTGAAGTAGCGGTCGATGACCTTGATCCAGCGCGGGTCGTTGAGGCGCGTCACGTTGTCGCCGCTGAACGGGTCGAACGACACATAGCCTGAGCGCGCCAGCGCCTGCATGGCCTGGATCTCGGTGCGGTCGTTGTTGACGATCTTCGCAACGTCGAGCTCGTCGGTCACGCGGTGCTCGCCGAGCTGCGAGCCGCGGCGCGACCAGTAGAGCGCGTGCGCAGCGGGATGCCGCCAGTCGAGCGGTCCCGTGTCGCGCGTGAACTCGTACATCAGCTGCGGATCCATGTTGTACCCGTCGAGCAGCACGCGCTTGCGCATGAAGGCGAGCAGCGCGTCGGCCGCTGCGCGGCGCTCCTTCGCAGCAGGGCTCTCGTCCTTCGGGTCGCCGCCGAAGACCGACTCGAAGACGCCAACGAGCGTCGCCGCGTCCTCGTCCATGGCGCGGATCCCGAGCATCTGCGCGTAGGGCGAGGCCTGGCGCGCAGCCCACTCGCCGTAGAGGAGGAGGAACCGCTTGTCCGCCGCGAAGGCATAGCGGCCGCCGAGCGGCGCCAGGCGCCTCTCGAGCTCCTCGACGAGCCCCTTGGTCGCGGGAACCTGCGCATAGAGCTGCGGCAGCGTGTCGGGAGCGTCGGCGATGGCCTTCATCCACGCGATGCGCACCTCGTGGTCGACGGGCGGCACGCCGAGCGCGAGATGCCACTCGCGAGCGAACTGCCGCTTGTAGTAGAGGTGCGCGTCGTCGGCGAGGCCGTCGATCTTGTGCGAGAACCAGAACGCGAGCTCCTTGCAGAGCTCGAGGTCGTTCGGGTTGTAGCGGATGCCGCGCTCGCGCACGAGCGAGATGCCCGCGTTGACCCAAGCCCACCGCTCCTCGGGCGTGTTGGTCATCACAGAGATGTTGTAGGCCAGGTTGTGCCCGTGGAACGACCAGACCTCTGGGAAGCGCGGCTGCAGCTTGGTGATGAGGTCGGCGTCCGCCATCACCTCGTAGAGGAGCCCCTTCTCCTTCTGGATGGTGACCTTGAGCCACAGGTAGTCGACGATCAGCCCGCGCAACGCGCCGATCGCAGTGCCGATGGCGACGATCGGAGGCGCGCCCTGCACGGACTCGTCGGTGTAGCGCAGCTGGTCGCGGTCGGAGATCTCGAGCATCTTCGGCTGAAGGAAGCCAGCGCCCGTCACGCCGAGGACGAGCACGGCCGCCGCGCCGAGCTGGATGAAGCGATCGCGCATGTCAGCCTCCCTGCCCGCTGTAGATGGCCAGTTCCTTGCGGCGGAACACGAAGAACGAGACGAGGAGGAGGACGCCGCTCCAGGCCACGCCGATCAGCGCGAATGTCTGGAACACCGCCGCCCACGGCACGAGCCTTCCCTCGACGAGCGGGCCGCTCGCGCGCGCCTCGCCGAAGCTGCGCACCGCGAACTCGGTGCCGCTTGCGATGCCGCGCACCACAGCCTCGAAGCCCTTGAGCATGCTCGAGTCTGTGCGGATGCGGTACTCGTCGATGCTCGTCGCGAGGTACGGCGCCGCCGAGCCCGCGATGAAGATCGTGAACACCACGAGGCACGCCACGGGGAAGCTGAGGAACGAGGAGAGCGTCACGGCGAGCATGGAGACGAACGAGAGCTTGAGCAGGTTCACCAGCTGCGCGCGGAGGAGGTTGCCCTCGAAGTCGCCGGTCCTGTAGAGGAGCTCGATGCCGTCGGGGTCGAAGGCGATGCTCGCGTCGCTGGGGCTGAACTGCGCCTCCGCAGGCGCCTCGGGGTCGAAGCGCACATTGGCGATGCGCAGGACGAGCGTGCCATCGGGCCTGATCGCGCTCGCGGGCACCGACACGACGTTCGATTGCGCCGCGATGAACTGGCGGTCGACCCAGGTCGCCCCGGAGTCCTCGCCGAAGATGAAGATCACGGGATACACCGTGTGCGGGTCGCTCTCGCCCGCGTAGAACTTGTAGCGGAGCGACATCGGCGCGCCTGCCTCGCGGGCCTTGGCGAGGCCATCGAAGCGATACTCCCGCTCCTGGCCAGGGCCGATCGCGCGCTGCTGCTTGAGATACTCGTCGTTGATCGCGCGCGCGAGCGTCTTCTGGATGTCGAGCTCGGTGCGGCGCCCCTCGCGCATGTCGGCCTGCGCGTTCGGATCGGCGCGAATCGCCTCTTCGACCGCGTTGCGGATCTCCCCCGGCTCGAGCGGCTGGTAGCGCGGGAAGCCGCCCACGCGCGCCACGAGGATCTCGTTGCGCACGGCGGAGGCGTCGAGCGCATCGAGCGCGGGGCGCGTGCGCATCTGCGCGAGGAACGCCACCATGGCGAAGGTGCACACGAGGAGGATCGCCGCATTGAGGCAGACGACGCCGAGCCACTTTCCCGCGAGCCACGAGAGCCGCGAGACGGGCTTCGTGAGGGTCAGCCACGCCTGGCGGTCGCGGATCTCGAACGCGACGGTCGCGCAGCCGAAGAAGACCGTGAGGAACGCGCAGACGACATACATGATGTCGAGCGAGCGCGAGAGGAAGGTCTGGACCTGGTAGCGAAGCGGCGTGGTCGGATCGATCCACGCGGGGAGGAGCGGGATCGCAGCGATCGCGATGGCCGCGAAGACGACGGCGATTCGCAGGCGCATCGCCTCGCGCACCACGCCGCCCGCGACCGCAAGCATCGGGGATGCGCGGTCGAGGCAGAGGAGGATGAGGCGGATCAGGAGCGCGAAGAGGAAGAGGAAGGACGGAACCGCAGCGAGGCTCGCAGCAAGGTCGGGCTGTCCGCGCCAGAGGCAGACCGCAGCGACCGTCGAGGCGAACACCGTGACGCCCACGAGCGGGACAGCGAGTCCCGTGAACGCAGCGAAGCTGACGACCGCGAGCGCGGCCGCGCCGAGGATGAGCAGCAGCGAGGGGTCGTTGGCGAAGGCGATCGGCATCCAGCCGGGGCGCTCGACGCTGATCAGGCGGTTGGACGCCTCCGCGACGCGCTCGACGCGGCCATTCTCGCCGAAGGTCCGCTGCATCGCGCTCGCGAGGCTCTCGTCGCCGATCTCACGGCCGTCGACGAGAAGCGTTCCCTTCTCGACGAGCTGCACCGCGGCGGGGTCCTTCCGCGCGAGGTCGAGCCCAGAGAGAATCTCGGGAACGCGTGTGGTGAGGCGCTGCAGGTCGGAAGCCGTCGCGTGGTAGACCGAGACCGTGACGATGAGCAGCACGGAGAAGACCGCCGCCACCGCGATGCGGAAGGCGGGCTTCCGCTCGAGGGACGCGATGTGCTCGCGGATGGCGTCGAGTGGGCTCAACGCTTCTCACCCCCGCCGCGCCCGTCCGCGGGCCTTTCGGAGTCGGACAGGAGCGAGTCGATGAGTCCCTGATCGGGCTGGTTGCCAGCTGCGTCCTTGCGCACGCTCGGTGGCGCAGCGCGCTGCGCGGGCTGGGCCTTCGCAGCGCCCTCCGCCTTCGACGGGTCGATCAGCGCGTCGAGCAGGCCGCGATCGGCGCCGGCGGGCGCCGCGGGAGCAGCCTGGGCCGGAACCGCGCGGACGACCGACGCAGCCGCCGAGGGCCGATCTGCTGCGCGGACGAGTTCGTCGACCACGGACGCCCCGCTCTGGCCCGCATCGGCGGTCTCCGACTGGAGGAACGACGCGATCTTTCCGCCCGCCTGCGCGCCGCTCGTCGCCAGCTGCTCGGCCCGCGCCTTCTCGACGATGTCGAGGAAGAGGGCCTCGAGCGACTGACGCGGAGCCTCGACGCGCTCGATGCCGACGCCCTGCGACGCGTGCAGCGCCCGCTCGACGGCTGCCACGGACGCGTCTGTGAGGCGCGGGGTCCGAAGCAGCGTGTGCTGGCTGTCGGCGAGGAGCTGCTCGCTCGTTCCCTCCGCGCGGATGCGGCCTCCGTAGAGGATCACCATGCGGTCGCAGACATCCTCGACATCCGCGAGGAGGTGCGAGGTGAGGAGGATCGTCTTCCCGCGACGGCCGAGCTCGAGGATGAGGTCCTTCACCTGCCGCGTGCCGAGCGGGTCGAGGCCAGAGGTCGGCTCGTCGAGGATGAGGAGCTCGGGGTCGTTCACCAGGGCCTGCGCGAGGCCGAGGCGGCGCGCCATGCCCTTCGAGAACTCGCCCGCGGGGCGATGCGCCACCTGGTCAAGCCCGACCATCTCGAGGAGCTCGCCCGTGCGGCGCGCGCGCGTGCGGCGGTCGAGGCCGAAGAGCTTGCCGTAGTAGTCGAGCGTCTCGGTCGGGTTGAGGTAGCGGTAGAGATAGGTCTCCTCGGGCAGATAGCCGATCTTGCGCTTGACGGCGACATCGCTCGGGTCGCGCCCGAAGACGACGAGGCGCCCCCGCGTCTTGTGCAGGAGGCCGAGGATCATCTTGATGGAGGTCGACTTGCCCGAGCCGTTTGGCCCGAGCAGGCCGAAGATCTCGTGGCGGTCGATGTGGAAGTCGATGCCGTCGACCGCCTTCGCGGTGGAACGCAGCCAGAAGTCCGTGAAGGTCTTGGTGAGACCGACGGCGTCCACGATGCGCTCGCGGGATGGTGGCGTGGAACCAGTCTCTCGAACGGACATGGATGACCTTCTTTCGTTCAGGCTGCGCCGCGTCGGCGCAATGCTTCGGCTTCGTGCGGTACTGCTCGCGGTGCGCGTCGGTTCGATCTCAGGAGTGCATGCGCGTGTGCGGACTCGATGCTGCCTGGCTCAGTCCTGCCTGACCTAGTCCTTGCCGAGCGCTCCGCTCGCATCGCGCTTGAGCTGGCGCCCCGCGCGGTCGATGGCGATCTGCTCGCTGTTCGGCGCGAAGAAGGAGCCAGAGCCCCCCGCTGCCTGCTGCGCCCGCTTGCGGTTGATCTCCGCGTTGCGGCGCGACTGCATGATCTCGCCCGAGCTCGTCAGGCGCAGCGAGATCATGCCGAGCGAGTTCGGGCCAGCGTAGATCTCGGCCTGCGGGTTCTCCAGGACCTCGCGCACGGCGTCGAGCCAGAGCTGGCGCACGACCTGCGAGCCAGGCTCGCGGAAGCTCGGCCAGAGGCCCTCGAGGCGGCGGAGCTCGCGCGCAAGCTCCGCGCGCAGCGCAGCCTCCGAAGCCTTCGACCGCGCGACGATTGCCGCGACCTCGCCGCCCACATCGCTTGCCTCCATCCGCGCGCCGAGCTCGACGAGCGTCGCCTCGGCCTCCTCGAGCCGATTCGCGCCGAGCTGCTCCTCGTAGCGGCGAATCAGCGCGAGGAGATCCTCGTGGACATCGCCACCTGCGACCTGCGTGAGCGAGGTGCGCGCCTCGCCGCTCGCCTTCTCGACGATGGTCTTGGCGTTCTCGCGCGCGGTCTGGACATCGCGGTAGCGGTTCTGGATCGCGAGCGGCGCCATGCGGCGACGCGCGGAGACGGTCGCAAGCTCGATGCCGACATCGAGCCTGTCGAGCGTGCGCTGCGCGCGCTCGGCGATCGCCGGTCCGAGGAGGTCGCGCGTGGTGTCGATGATCTCCGCAAGCGTCAGCGTGCTCGCCGCCTCGACTGCGGCCTGCCGCACCGCCGCTCGCACGATCACCTCGGCGTTGCGCGGATCCGTGGCGCGGAGAAGCCGCACGGCGTCGACCACCTCGTAGCTGAACTCGAGCTCCGCGTGGGTGATGTCGCCCTCGACCGTCAGGAGCGAGCCGTCTCCGATGCCGACAGGCCCGGGCTTCAGGCCGAAGTCCGCGGCGGCTGTGTCGATCTGCTCCTCGAGGGTCTTCTCGCGCTGGTCGCCCTGGTTGCGGCGCCGCGGCCAGAAGTCGTCGGACATGACGACCGACTTCCTGCTCTGCTCGAAGACCACGAGGTCGCCGATCGGATAGGGCCAGAACGGCTGCAGGCCGGGCATGAGCTGCTCATCGCCATCCGCGCCTGCGATCGCGCCGAAGAGGGTCTTCACGCCCGTGTCGCCTTCCTTGACCGAGCGGAAGCCCGAGACGAGGAACACCACGACGAGCGCGACGATGCCGAGCTGCAGGATGCGGTACGAGAGCTTCAGCGCGTCGCCGAGCGAGCTCGTGGCCGGATCAAGCGCCTCGCGCAGCGACTCCTCGCCGCCTGCGCCAACATCGAAGCGCGCGCTCGCTGCGCGGCGCGGCGCCTCCTGCGGAAAGCCCGCCTCGTCGTCGCGAGGCTGGGGATCGTTCGGTTCAGCGCTCATCGACCGCCCTCCTCCGTGGCGCCCGCGGACTCGCTCGCCGACACAGTGGCTTTCGTGGCCGCTTCCTCGGCAGGCTGCGGCACGCCGCGTCCATCGACGGCCGCACCGAAGTCAAGGAGGTGGAACGGCGCGCGCGTGGTGTCGCCGATGAAGGTGGTCGAGCCGCGCAGGCCGGCGCGCATGGCGTCGAGCCACGCGAGGAATGTCGCGAGCTCGGAGTACTGCTTCATGCGCTCGTAGTACGCGGTCGCCTCCTCGCTTCCGCGGCCCTCGATGCGCGAGGCCCACTGGTTGGCGAAGGCGACGATGGTGTCCGACTGGCTCTTGGCCTGGCTGCGCAGCGCCTCAGCCGCCGAGTTCGCCTTGGCGTTCTCGAGCTTGGCGAGCGTGTTCTGCACCTCGCTCATGCGCGACAGCACGCTGACCGTCGTCTTCTGCGGAAGCACGATCTGCGAGAGCCCGACCGCGACGGGCTCGACGCCCACCTTCTGCGCGCCGGCGACGCCCGCGAGGATCGCCTTCTCCGCATCCGCGAGGCGCGCCTTCGGGCCGACGAGATCCTCGAAGCGGAAGCCGCCGACCGCCTTCACGGCGCCCGCGAGCGTCTGCTCGAGGTCGGAGTTCGCGCTGTCGAGCGAGCCTCCGTAGCTGACGAAGAAGTCCTGCGCTTCCTTGTCCGAGTCCTTGACCTTCCAGAAGAGATAGGCGCGGACGACCACCTGCAGGCCGTCGCTCGTCTGCACGGTCTGCAGCGGGCTCTCGGCGAACTGGAGGCGGCGGTCGATCTTCGTGACGGCGTCGACGAAGAACGGGAACTTGAAGTGAAGCCCCGCCTCGCGCTCGACGCCCGCGGGCACGCCGAAGCGCGTGCGGATGGCGAACTCGTGGAAGTTCACGGTGTAGGTCGTGCTGTACAGGACGAGCACGAGGACGATCGCGATTCCCAGGGCAAAGGCTGATGTGCGCTTGTTCATGGAGTCTTCCGTCATTCGGCGCGTGGCCGGTGCGTGTCGTTGGTTCGGTCGGACCGATCTCTCAATCCCCGCATCGCAACGCGGGGCTCGCTGCTGTCCTCACTCCTCGCTCGTCTCGAGGTAGTCGCCGATGTTGAGGCCCGTCGTCGGCTCCTGCATCTCGATGTCGACGCTGACGCGTTCGTTGTCGGGAAGCAGGATGTACTTCACGCGCACGAGCGAGAGCGCCTCGCCGAGCGCCTGCATGGTCCTGCGCGTGCGGTAGAGCGCAGGGTCGACATTCCAGGCTGCGCTCTGTCCGAGCACCTCCTGCGCGATCGTCTGCGCGTCCATAAGGGTGTTCCAGCGGCTGGCGCGCGCGCCCGAGATGACGCTCGCGACCTGCGCACGCGACTCGATCACCATCTGCTCGAGCCGCGCCTGCAGCGAGGCCACGCGGTCCGCGAGCTCCTGGTCCGCAGCTGCGCCGCCCTTCGCGGCAAGCTCGCGCTCGAGCGCAGACAGCTCGCCGATCCCGCGGACGACCTCCTCCGCGCGCGCAGGGTCGCCCACGAGCATGCTGAGCGCGGTCGACACGGTGCTCTGCTCCGCCTCGATCTGGCGGCGGCTGTTCTGCCGCGCGATGGAGAGCTCCTCGAACTTGCCGCCCTCCGTCCCAGGGGGCCGGAGCCGCGGCACGCTGACGCCGACGACCTCGACGCCGCATTCGGCCGCGTCGAACGCGGCCTGGATGCCCCGCGCGAGCACATCGACGAACGGCGCGTCGACGGGAGGCGAGAGCACATCGTCGAGCGAACGCGTGCTCATCACGCGCGTGACCTCACGCATGGCGATCGCCTTGAGCGCGCGCTCGCGCATGTCGCTCTGGTCGCGGCGCGAGCGGACATCGTTCGAGAACCCGAGATACCTGGGGAGCTCGCCATCACGCACGCGGTACTGCAGCACGATGTCCGCCTCGACGAGCGCGAACTGGTCTGTGGCCTGCTGCTCCGCGCCCGTGGCGCCAAGAAGCGACCCGAGCCCGCCCGGCGCCTCCGAGACGAGGCTGACGGAGCCGCCCCCCGCCGAGCGCGTGCTCGCGCCCACGAGGAAGAGGTTCGTGTTCGCGCTGACCTCGATGTTCTCGCCGCCCCACACCACGACATCGTCCTTGGTGACGGGCGTGATCACGCCGAGCGGCAGGTCGCGCACGCGGTTCACATCCTTGACCACGGCCTCGTCGACCGGCCACGGCATCTTCGCCATCGGCCCGCCTTGGTAGACATCGCCGACGACCCTGCCGAAGCGGAGGCGCAGCGCCTGCTCCTGCGGCTGCACGACCACGAGCGTCGTGAGCGAGAGGACGACCACGGCGCCGACGGTGAGGAGGCGCACGAAGTTCCGAAGGAGGAGCTGGTAGCCCCACGAGCTCGTGATGTCGAAGCCGAACTGGTAGTTCACGGCCTCGTTGATCGAGCGCACGATCGAATCGGGCGCCGCGAAGAGGCTGAGCACGCGCGAGTCGAACGCTGGGCGCGGCACCTCGCCGGGGCGGCGCGGGCGATAGAGGTTCAGGAGGAAGTTGAGGACGGTCTCGGCCGCGACCGCGATCATGAAGACCGCGAGGCCCCACGCGATTCCGTGCAGCACCGTTCCCGACTTCGCGGGGTCTTCCTCGAGCATGCGGAAGACTGTGCCGACGCCGAGCGCGGCGGTGACGAGCGCGTTGCCAACCATGACTGCGGCGCCGCCGCGCAGGTTCGCCCACGCCTTCTGCACGGCCATGCCCGCGACGAAGCGCGAGAAGATGAAGCAGACGAGCGCAGCGCCGAACGCGACGGCGAGCTGCCAGCCCGGGTGCGCGGTGACGGTGAAGTCGCCGTAGTCCGTTCCCGCGCGCTGGATCGCGCCGAACCACCAGATCACGCCCCATGCGAAGCCGACGAGGAGACCCGCGTAGACGAGGCTCAGGATCGGCATCAGCACAGAGTGCATGAGCTCGAGGCGCCGCCGCGCCACGCGCGCTTCGTCTGTGGCGAAGAGCCTGCCCTCGTCGTCGACGCGCGGCCCCGCCTCGAACTCGAGCGCCTCGAGTCGTTCGAGCCTGTGCTGGTGGAACAGGAGCACCAGCCCGAGCCACACGACTGTGCCTGCGAAGGCCCAGCTCGAGGCGATGACGGTCGCGGAGTCGCTCAGCGAAGCGCCGTCGGCGCCCGAAGGCCCCGTCGTCTTGCCGAAGACGAGCAGGAGCAACGCGATCGCGATCTGGACGAAGAGGCCTGCGGCTGCGACGCCCGTGGCCCTCTGGTAGGCGTGGTGATCGATGCGCATCGGTGAAGCGTTGACAGTCGGACCCGATCAGACCCGGTCGTTCGCCGACGGCACGCTGGACGGCCATCGACACCGGGAGGAAGAAATGACCCGTCCGAGGAATCCCTTCGGACCCCAGACGGGCGCGGTACTGTAAGGTACGGACGCGATCCGTGCCGAAGTTCGAACATCTTTCGAACGGAACGCGTTGGATCGGCCGTTCATCTCCTTTCCGCGTGCGCACCTCGGGCCATCCGCTCCGTCAGGATCACGGCCACCCCTGCGCATCGGGCTCGTCAGGCATCTCGCCTGCCCCGCCCGCGCCCTCGGGGCGGCGGACGCAGCACACGACCTCGCCCTGCACGCCCAACGGGCGGAGCACCCCATGCCGTTCCTCGAGCAGTTCCTCGCCATCACCCGCAACACCTTCCTCGAGTCGATCCGCCAGCCGATCGTGCTCGTGGTCGCCGCCGCCGCGACGCTCCTGATCGTGATGTGCAACCCGTTCAGCGCATGGACCATGCGCGACGACCAGCGCATGTTCATCGACCTCGGGCTCTCGACGGTCTTCCTCGCGACCGCTGTGCTCGCGGCCTTCATCTCGACCAATGTCCTGGCACGCGAGATCGAGAACCGAACCGTGCTGACAGTCGTCTCGAAGCCCGTGTCCCGCCCCATCTTCATCGTGGGCAAGTATGCGGGCGTCTCGCTCGCCATGCTGCTTGCGCTCGCGGCGCTCGGGCTCGTCTACATGCTCGTCGAGATGCACGGCACGCTGCAGACCGCGCGCGACCCGCTGCACATGCCCGTCATCCTCTTCGGCGGCGGCGCGCTCATCGCAGCCGTCCTCGCAGGCGTGTGGATGAACTAC
>JBIKTI010000259.1:0-4620 GCA_044348205.1 Phycisphaerales bacterium
CGCCGAAGCCCCAGGTCGGGTGCTCGGGCCGCGAGAAGACGAGCGCGTCCTCACCCTGCGGCGTGCCGAGGCGGTGGTAGCGGATCTCGTTGTTGAGGTTGACCGACTGGAACTCCTCGCCCGGCTTCGGCTCGGGGAAGCGGCTGTAGAAGAAGCCCTTCTCGTCCTTCGACCACGATGCGCCGCCGAACTTCGTCCAGCGGATCTCGTCGGGCAGGATCGTGCCCGTCGCGACATCCATCACGCGCCAGCGGGCCCAGTCGGATCCGGCCTCGCTCTGCGCGAAGGCGAGCAGGTTGCCGGAATCAGAGAACGCCATGCCTGCGAGCGCGACGGTGCCGTCCTTCGACCAGGTGTTCGGGTCGAGAAGGACGCGCGCCTCGCCGTCGAGCGAATCCTGGATGTAGACGACCGCCTGGTTCTGGAGGCCGTCGTTCTTGGTGAAGACATAGCGCGAGCCCTGCTTCGACGGCGCGGAGTAGCGCGGATAGTCGAACAGCTTCTCGAGCCGCGCGCGGATCGCGCCGCGCTCGGGAATCGACGCGAGGAAAGCGTCGGTGACCTTGTTCTGCGCCGACACCCACGCGGCGACCTCGCCGTCGACGCGGACATCGTTCTCAAGCCAGCGGTACGGATCGGCGACCTTCGTGCCGTGGTAGTCGTCCACTTGCTCGACCTTGCGCGTGGCCGGATAGCTGATTGCCTCGGAGGACGCCTGCTCTCGAGCGGCGCCTGAGGTCGCGCAGGACGGCATCACCAGGGCGACGGCGGAGACGAGGAAGAGGTTGAGGACGGCAGTCGGGAGGTCGCTGGGCATCGTGTATCGCTCGTTCGCAGGGATCTTTCGGAATCAACTGACGTTCGTCTGGTGGTCGTGGCGCAGGCAGAGCACGCCACGGTCGGAGCGGTCCGTTCGGGGCGGCGTCCAAGGACGAAGCACGGGCTACGACGCGCTTCCCCAACCCGGGAGCTTGCTCGCCTGCTTCATCCAGCGCGCGATCTTCGCGCCGTCGCGCAAACCGCCGTCGATGATATCGGCTTCGAAGATGTGGAGGTACCGCGTTGCCGCGCGTTCCGAACCAACGGGCGGCTGGGGCGCGAGCTGCGCTCCGTCGAAGAACGCGACCTTGATGTACTTCGTGCAGCAGTGGACGCCCGTGAACCAGCCGCCGCCCTCGACGCCGTAGAACGGCGAGTTCCACCTGACGGCCTTGCGCACGCCGGGCACGGCGCGCGTGATGATCTCGTCGAGCGCGCGCCCCGCCGCGCTCTTCCAGCCGGGCATCGCAGCGATGTACGCCTGCACGGGCGCGTCGCCGTCGCCCTTCGCGATCTGTGGGTTTCCGCCCGTCAGGAGGCGCGGCTTCGCGCGCGGCGTGTCCTTTGACTTCTGCTTCAACGGCTTGCGTGGCATCATGTCGCCCTTGTTGCCTCAACCCCGAATGACTCAACCCCGAATGACTCAGCCCCGAATGACTCAGCCCCGAATGACTCAGCCCCGAATCGACGCGGCACCCTGCCAGCGATCCCTCGGCCCCTGCTTCTCCATCCAGCGGTCGGCGGGCACGGCGCGGTAGCCGAACTTCTCGTAGAGCCCGTGCGCGTCGCGCGTGGCGAGGCACCAGCGGCGCAGCGTCTGAAGCGCGGGGTGGCGCTCGAGCTCCTCGAGCATCCGCCGCGACAGCCCGTGGCCGCGATGCGACTCGACCACGAACACATCGCAGAGCCACGCGAAGGTCGCGCGGTCGGTCACCACCCGCGCGAAGCCGACGGTCTCACCCGATGCGTCGTCGATCGCGAGCACGACGATGCCGTTGCGGAAGGCCTCTGCGACGACCTCGCGGCGAATGTCGGTCGACCAGTAGGTTCCTGCGAGCGTCCGATGGATCGCGTCGAGGTCCTGGCGCGCCGGGTCGAGCGTGATGGTGTACGGCATGCGGGAAATGTACGCGAGCCGCGGTGCCGAACCGCGGTGCCGGGTACCTCGCGGGTACCACCTGGTACCTTCCTGGCACGGAGGCGGAACCGCGTACTGCCGTGCGCTCATCGCCCGAAGCGGCGAGGTCACGCCGAAGGCTTGCGCCGAACCACCGTGTACCAGCAGAGAAGGTCCTTCGCGGCTTCCTCGCGCGGCTTCCCTTCGGTGTAGCCGAGCTTCTCGAAGCAGTCGAGCACCCACGCGTCGTCGCGGACATCGAACGCCAGGACCTCGAAGCCCGCCTTCTCGAACATGGCGCGCTGAAACGGCGAAGTGCCGTCGGCCCACGGGATGTACTCCTTGTCCGGCGGGTTCTGCGGCGGGCAGATGTTGTAGATGACGAACACGCCGCCAGGGACGAGCGCGTCGTGGACGCGCGCGAGGAACTCCTCGTCGCTTACCCCGAGGTGCACCAGCTTCTTCGGGTCGACGGTCTGCCCCACGGGCGGCGATGGATGGATGTAGCCGTTCTTCAGCGTGTTCTTGCTCGTGATGAGCGCGAAGCCGCCGCCGATCGCGTCGCGGACCTTCTCCTCGGCCGGCCACTGCCCGCAGTGGATCGACGCCGCGCCGTCGCCCATCGGACCCGTGTCGCCCGGCTCGCTGTACAGCGCCGGAAACACGGGCTCGACGTCGACGCCGTGCGCGTCGAAACCGCAGCGCGCAAGAAGATGCAGCTGCCCGATGGTGCCGTAGCCGAAGTCGAGGAGCCTCGGACGCGCGCCGCGCGCCAGATGCGGCGCGGCGAGATCGAGAAGCCGCACATAGACGAGCGGCGAGCCGTAGCCGGTCTCGTAGTAGAAGTCGGGCCCGTACTCGCGAGGCGTCAGCTCCGTCTTCGCCTCCGCGCCCATCGCGTCGTAGACGCGCTTCGAGACGGCGATGCCCTTCTCGCGGTTTCGATAGACCGTGCGCGTCGAGGGCTCGACGAGCCTCGAGGTCGCGGCGAGGAACGAGCGCGCGAGATCCGATCGCACGATCGGTTCGAGCGCGGCCGCCTGCTGCTTCAATCTCTCGGTGACGGGTGCCGGCGACTGCACCGCCTCAGGTGCGGGAGCCTCCTGCCGGATCGCGTTCAACATGATCCAGGCGCTCGCGGGGAAGCCTTGCGGCACGGAAGGGTCGGAGCCGAGAAGAAGCGCGAGAGCAACCGATGGAAACATGCCAGACCCTCCGTGGCAGCACGCTATCAGACGCCGACCTGTTCCGAGGCACGACTGGAGCCCCGATGCTCGAGCCCCGATGCTGGAACCCCGATGCTGGAACCCCGGTGCCGGAACCCCGGTGCCGGAACCCCGGTGCTGGAACCCCGGTGCTGGAACCCCGATGCTGAAACCCCGGTGCCGGGTACCTCGCGGGTACAAGCGGGTACCCCGCGGTACCTTCCTGGCACGGAGGTGGAGGCGCGGCACGGAAGCGCGCGGGGCGCGCGGGCGCAGGTTCAGCGCCGCCGACGCGCCGCCGCCAGCGCGCCGAAGCCCATCAATGCGATCGCGCCTGGCGCTGGAATCGGTTGGGTCGTCAGCACGATGTCGTCGAGCAGCGTGGTGCGGTCGTCGACGCCGGTGACATTGCCGTTGGCGTCGGTGATGAACGGGCTGAGGCTGTTGAAGCTCAGCGTGTAGCTCATTCCTGCCTGCAGGATGAAGGTCGCGCCCGACTTCGCGAACCACCCCTGCTTTCCTGCGAGGGAGAAGCGGTCGTCGCCTGCGTTGATCCAGCTGTTCGAGTCAAGGCCGAGATACACCTCGCTGGTGTAGTTTCCGATCACCTGCGTGTTGCCCAGCGCGTCTGTGATCGTGACGCTGTAGTTGTTCTGGCGGCCGAAGAAGGTGTCCGCACGCCACGAACTGCGATTCGCATCGAACCACGAGAGCGTTCCGACTGCGTCTTCGGTCGCAGTGAAGGTCTGCGACATCGACTGCCGGTCCTTCACGATGCCGAACACATCGCCAGAGTGCGCCCACTTCCAGCCGGTCGTGAAGTCCTCGGTGCGGGCGATCGCGCCGCCCGTCCATGCGCCGCTGAAGTTGTTCTGCCACGAGCTCCATCCCGAGTTCGGGAAACCCCAGCCAGCGCCCCACTTCGACCCGTCCGGCTGCAGCTCGAACGGGTTGTTCTGAAGCACGGCCTGTGCCTCGAAGCTCCCGTCAAGAATCAGAGACGCGCCTGCATGGTTCGGAGCGGCCGAAAGGAGCGTGCTCGAGAGTGCGACTGCTCCGAGAAGGGACTGAGTCTGGTGGCGCATGGTTGACCTTGCCTGACGCTCGCGGGGATGCAAGGACGCGACCGTGCGCGCGCGGAACGACCGCGCAGCATGGCCACGCCGCGGATCGCGGCACAATGGCTTGCGGCAGCGGAAGAGGGATCGCGCCGCCTGTTCAAACTGCTCCCAAAGCCTGAATCTGCAACCCTTTGTGGCGTGGAACTCTGCATTCCGTCCACTCGACCCCGTGCGTCCCCCAAGTGGGCGATGGGGCGTGCGGCTGAGAACACGGCGCAGACGGACCGACGGACCTGCAAGAGTCTCTCGAGGTTCTGTCTGACGGATCCCCGGACGTCGAATCGCGCGGCATCCCGGCTGGCGGCGTCGGCTTCAACTCGCTGTATCGCTGCGGATACAGCTTCGTTTCGCCTCCTTG
>JBIKTI010000260.1:0-4618 GCA_044348205.1 Phycisphaerales bacterium
GGAGAGCACCTCTTTGTGGGACAGTCTGGCAAGGAAGTCGTTCATCGACCGCGGCGAGGTCCATCGCTTGAACCGCGCCACGGAGCGCCTCCGTGGAGCGGGGCGTTCGCGCCGCCGGCACGCAAGACCCGCATCTTACGCGCCACGGGCCGTTGGTTGCGCTTCCCCTCCACAAGGAAAGCGAGAAACACGGGAACGGACTCGAACGGCCACGGGGGGCGGGCCTCAGACGGAACCGAGCCGCCCGTCGCTCGCAGCAAGCGCCGCCACGAAGAGGAGCGCCTCTTCCGAGGAACGAACGCGGCCCGCGATCTGTTCGTCCATGGCGAGATCGAGCCACCGCTTGAAGGAGGGGCCGGGCCGATAGCCTGCCTTGACGAGGGCGTCCCCGTCTACAAGCGGCGCAGGGAGCGCCCTCCCGGGAAGCTCGTCATCCGCCTGCAGGCGCAGGAGCGCGCCACGGCGCGGATCCTCCGCCTCGACCAGCGCAAGCGCTGCGTCGAACCCTGCTCGGGCGATGAGACGGGCACGGGCCGCGACGGGCCGGCCCGCGAAGCCCCCGCTGAGGGCGTCGCGGCAGGCGAGCGCAGCCGTGAGCGCGTCGGACTCGTGGTTCGAGAGGACGAGCCTTCTGCGCACGCTCCGCACGAACTCCGCGCAGGCGGCCGCCGTCGGCGCGGGCGCTGCTCCGCCGCCCGCGGCCTCGAGCCTGTCGAGCCACCACGCCGTGAGCACCGTGGTCCAGCCTCCCGCGGGATGCGCGGCGCCCTTTGATTCGAGCGCCTCGAGCCTGCGTCGCTCCCGCGCGGGGACGCGTGCGCCAAACACAGCGCCGTCGAGGCCGAGCGACTCGATCAGCGCGATCGCCCGCACCCGCGCATGGTGCGAGAGCATTCGCCGCAGCTCGTCGCCCACCCGCTCGGGGCTGACCGAGGCGAGCTCGTCGGCATGGGCGCGGATCGCCTCGGTCGTGCGCGCGTCGAGCTCGAAGCCGAGCCGCGCAGCGAAGCGCGGCGCGCGCAGCATGCGGAGCCTGTCCTCGCGGATCCGCTCGTGTGGATCGCCTATCGCGCGCAGGATGCGCGCTGCGATGTCGGCGCGCCCGCCGACGAAGTCGACCACCTCGCCCGTGCGCGGATGCTCGAAGAGCCCGTTCGCCGTGAAGTCCCTGCGAAGCGCGTCCTCGCGCGCGTTCGAATAGCGCACCTCGGACGGGCGGCGCCCATCGTGGTACGGCCCGTCCTCGCGGAAGGTCGCGACCTCGAACGAGTGTCCGCCATGGCGGACCAGCACGACGCCGAACGCCTCGCCGACCCCGCGCGCCTTGGGGAAGATGGAGCGGATCTCGTCGGGAAGCGCCGCGGTCGCGATGTCGTAGTCCTTCGGGTCGGCGCCGAGGAGCCTGTCGCGCACGCATCCGCCCGCGAAATAGGTCTCGAAGCCTGCGTCGAGAAGGCGCCCCGCCACCGTGCGCGCCGCGTCCGCAAGCGGAGCGTCCCCTGCCGACTGGCGCCCGGCATCGGCGCTCACGCCGCTTCCCCCGCGGCGGGCTGTGCTGCGGGAGCCGCCGGCGGCTCGGTTCCGCGCCATCGCGCCAGCTCGACGCGCGCCTCGTGATGCGCGCGCGAGACAGCGCCCCACATGGCGGCGAGCGCCTCTTCGCCGCTCATCGCGGCAAGCGCGGCGCCGTCGAGCGGCTCGCCGCAGGAACACACCACCTTGCCGGCGGGCCGCGGCAGCCTGCGGCCGCGCGGCCACGCCTCGAACGCGCCTTCGACGCCCATCGGAAGCACCGTCGGCTTCACCCTCTTCACGAGAAGAAGCACGCCGCGCTTGAACTCGAGCATGTCGCCCGTCTCCGAGCGCGTGCCCTCGGGGTAGAGGATGACCACGCGGCCCGCCTCGAGCTCCGCGATCGCGGCCTTCATCGCCTCGAGGTCGCCGCCTGAGCGCTTGATCGGACGCGCGCTGACGGAGCGGAGCACCCAGCCCCACGGCCCGACGAAGAGCGTGTCGCGCGCGAGCGCCGTGAACTGGCGCTCCCACACGGTCACGCCGTTGATCATCGGATCGAGGAACGACTGGTGGTTGGAGATGACGAGGATCGCGCCCGTGCGCGGAATGCGCTCGCGGTGGATGCGACGCAGTCCGTAGCAGATCTTGAGCGCGCTCCAGCAGAGGAACGCGCAGAAGTCCCACCACGCTGTGCGCACGAACCCGCGGCCAGGCACGCGGCGGCGGAAGGCGAGGGGATTCGGGAACGGGCTCACGGCGCGGCGGCCCCGCCGTCTGCGCCGCGCGCGCCGCGCGCAGCCGTCGACGCCGCGAGCGCGTCGCCTGCGCGCGCGCGCACGAGCTCCGCGAGCCTGTCGATCACGGTGGCGACCTCGAGGTCGCTCGTGTCGACGACATCCGCGCCGCGCGGACAGACGAGCGGCCCGTCGCGCCGCGTCGAGTCGATGCGGTCGCGCTCCATGATCTGCGCGAGGACCTCCGCCTCGTTCGTGGCGATTCCCTTGAGGGCGAGCTGCTCCACGCGTCGCCTCGCGCGCACCTCGGGGCGCGCGTCGAGGTAGATCCGCACATCGGCGTCGGGGAAGACGATGGAACCCTGGTCGCGCCCCTCCGTCACAAGCCGCGGATGGCGCGATGCGATCGCGCGCTGCGCGCGGACCATCTCGGTGCGCACGGTCGGGTTCGAGGCGACGAGCGAGACCGCGCGCGTCACCTCGGGCGTGCGGATCCGCTCGCCCACGGGGCGGCCGTCGGCGAAGAGTTCAGGCGGGTCGCTCGTCCAGTCGAAGGCGAGATCGAGGTCGCGCACGAGAAGCGCGACGCGCCCTCCGTCTGCTGGGTCGATGCCTCGCTCGATCGCCGCGAGCGCAGCGGCTCTGTACATCGCGCCCGTGTCGAGGAACTCAAGCCCGAGCCGCTTCGCAAGCCAATGGGCCACGGTCGACTTGCCCGTCCCCGCCGGGCCATCGATCGTGACGATGAATCGCAGCGAGGCGGGCACGGCGAGCACTCATTCCTCCTCGTCCTCGAGGGCCATCTCGGCCTCGACGGCTGCGAGCTCGAGCATCCGCCGCGCGCGATCGATGTCGGCGACGATGTCCTCGGCCGTGACCTTGCGCGCGGTCTTGCGGCTTCCAGCGGCAGGCGCGGGCGCGGTGACGAGGTCGAGCGCGAGCGTGTTGCCATAGCCCACGCTGCGGACGCTCTCGACGCACGCCTCGAGGCTGTAGTCGAGGTGAGTGCCGTCCTTGGCGAACCCGCGGACGCTCGCCGCGATCGCGGGCGCATAGGGCGCGAGCTTGCGCAGCGTGTTCTCGAGATCGCCAGACTCGAACGCATGCCCGAAGCTCGGATAGCTGCCGATGCGGAAGCCTCCGATCTTCTTGATCAGCTCCGTGAGGCGCTGCGCCACGAAGGTGATCCCGGGCGAAGGGCCAAGCAGGAGATTGAGGTCGTAGCGCTCGATCTCCTTCACAGCGGCCTTCACGCCCGCGGCGGTCGCCTCGAAGCGCTCCTCCGTGTCCTCTCCGCGCGCCCGCACCGCGATCGCGGGGCAACCGAGGCGGTTGGCCGCCACGGCGACGCGCTTGATGCGGTCGAGCGACTTGATCCACGCGGGGCCACGCTCCGCGAAGTCGATGGGAGGCTCCTCGCTCAGGAGAAGCACGGGGCAGTGCGCACGGTCCGCCGAATCGCGGAGACGGTCGAGGTCCATCAGCCCGAAGCCCGCGAGAAGGTCCGTGGGCAGGTTGAGCCCGCGGAGCTGCAGGTCGGTCGCCACGAACTGCGGCACGGCCAGGATGTCTGGGCAACGCGGATCGCGCGCCGCAAGAAGCGGACGCACGGACCCCGCTGAAAGCGTGAGGAGGATCTCTGGTTGCACGGACGGTCGCAGGCGGACGGAAGGTTGAGGTGCCTGGCGCGGGGGACGACCGAGCCTTGGACGCGCGCGACCTCCTGCACCCGCGTCGGGCGGAGTCTATCAGGTGCGCGGACGCACGGCACGGCACGGCACGGCGGACGAGGTTGCGGATCGGTCGAAGCTGTTCGCGGCCGCCGTTATCATCTTCGCCTCGGCGACTTCGCGGAGCGCCCGCGACCACGCCCCTTCCCGCTCCGACTTCATCCATTTCAGCACAGAGATCAGCATGGCCACCCCCACCGACTGCCGCGTTTCCGACACCCACGAGTGGTTCCGCGTGAACGGCACCACCGTCACCATGGGCATCACCCAGCACGCAGCCGATGCGCTCACCGACATCACCTATGTCGAGATGAAGCCCGTCGGGACAGCGGTCGGGGCGGGCGGATCTGTCGGCGAGGTCGAGAGCGTCAAGACGACGAGCGAGATCTATGCGACGGCCGCAGGAAAGATCATCGAGGTCAACGCAGCCGCCGTGAAGGACCCGTCGCTCCTCAACAGCGACCCGTGCGGCAAGGGCTGGCTCGTGAAGCTCGAGGTCGCCGATGCATCCGCGATCCTCGCGCTGCCGAACGGCGCCGACTACGACAAGAAGCACGGCCACTGAAAGCGGCCTGATGGAAGCACGGCCACTGAAAGCGGCCGGATGGAAGCACGGCCACTGAAAGCGGCAAGATGGAC
>JBIKTI010000261.1:0-4610 GCA_044348205.1 Phycisphaerales bacterium
GAAGTGCTCGTTTTGGATCGGCACGATCACCTGGAGCACATGCTGCAGCACTTCCGCGGGCGAACCCATCGCGTTCACCTCGTAGATGATCTCGTTTGGGTAGCACGCGAGCACGGGCCGAGTCTCGCGCTCGTAGACCTCGAACCGCTTGCGGATCACCTTCTCGTCCGCATCGTCGATGCGGTTCTCCTTGAGCGCGCGGCGGCGCATGCGCGTCACCATCGCCTCGATGTCGGGGCAGACGAGGTGGAGCACCGCGAGCACCTCGAGGTGGTTCTCGAGCTCGCGCGCCTGCGTCACATTGCGGGGAATTCCGTCGAGGACGAGGAGATCGACCGCGGGCTTGTAGATCGAGAGCACGGTCTGCGCGTGCATGTTCTGGTTCCACATCTCGATCGTCAGCTCGTCTGGCACAAGCTCGCCGCGCGACGAGTAGGCCATGAACTTCCTGCCGAGCTCGGACGCCATGTCGAGCGAGCGGAACACATCGCCGCACGCGAGGTGGAAGAACCCAGGCACCTTGCCGAGGATCTTGCCCTGCGTTCCCTTGCCGGCGCCTGGGGCGCCGAAGAGAAGAACCGTCTTGTAGCGACGCTTGGACTGTGGGTCGGAAACTGTGGACATGGCTCGCTCCAGGCGCCCGTCCGCGGGCGCGGAGCGGAGGGTAGATCGCCCATCGGCACGCGGGGCGCGGGGGCAGAGCGAAATCGGCAAAATCGCGCGAGGCGCAGCTCCGAAACGCCTCCAAGGGGCGGAGGTCTGCAGTGCAGGACGGTCCTCGGCCGAGGCTCGGTACACTCCGAAACATGGAGTTCCCGACCAAGAGGTGGATCAGGCCAGAACGGCGCATGGACGGGGGCGGGCTCCTCGATCGCCTGTTCGCCGCGCGCGGTCTCAGCGGCCTCGACGAGCGCGATGCGTTCTGCAGACCGAGCCTGCTGCAGCTCGAGCGGCCCGACGCGATGCACGGGATGCGCGCGGCCGCCGACGCCATCCTCGAGGCGCTGCAGTCGGGGCGCAGGCTTGCGATCTACGGCGACTACGATGTCGACGGCATCATGTCGACCGCGATCCTGTGGCACATGTTGCGCGCGATCGCGCCCGAGGTGCCTGTCCGCACCTATGTCCCGCACAGGATCGAGGAGGGATACGGACTCAACCGCGAGGCGCTCGACGCGCTGAAGGCGGAGGGGATCGGCACGGTCGTCACGGTCGACTGCGGCGTGTCGGCGATCCGCGAGGCGGCGCATGCGCGCGATATCGGGCTCGAGCTCGTCATCACCGACCACCACGAGCTGCATCCATCGCACGAAGTGCCCGTTGCGCGCGCGGTCGTGCATCCGCGGCTGCCAGGCGAGCAGAAGTTCGGCGAGCTCTGCGGCGCAGGCGTCGCGTGGAAGCTGGCGTGGGCGCTCGCGGAGCGCTGGTGCGGCTCGGAGCGGCTCCCGAAGGTGCTCTCCGAGCGGCTGCTCTCGCTGCTTCCCCTTGCCGCGATCGGTTCCGTCGCCGATGTCGTGCCGCTCCTTGGCGAGAATCGCATCATCGTCGCGCGCGGGCTCACGCTTGCCCACCGCACGGGGATCGCGGGGCTCGACGAGCTGCTCGCGTCGTCGCGCGTGGCGGATCCCGTCGATTCCGAGCAGATCGCCTTCCGCGTTGCGCCGCGGCTCAACGCCTGCGGCCGCATGGGGCACCCAGAGGAGGCGGTCGAGCTGCTGACGACGGCGAGCCGTGCGCGTGCGCAGGAGATCGTCGCGCGCCTCGAGGAGCTGAACACGAGCCGCAGGAAGGAAGAGAGCCGCATCTTCGAGGAGGCGCTGGCGCAGCTTGCGCCACAGATCGCGTCAGGCATCCCGCCTCGCGGAATCGTCCTCGCAAGCGAATCGTGGAACCTCGGCGTCGTGGGAATCGTCTGCTCGCGGCTCGTCGACCGCTTCGCGTGCCCCGCGATCCTCTTCACGCGCAACAAGGATGTCTACAAGGGTTCGGGCCGCAGCGTGGCGGGGATCGAGCTCCATTCGGTGCTCAATGCGTGCGCGGAGCACCTCGTCGGCTTCGGCGGGCACGCGATGGCCGCGGGCATGTCCGCGGCGGGCCCCGAGGAGATCGCGCGCTTCACAGAGGCGTTCGTGCGCGAGGTCGACGCGCTGCTGCCGCCGATCGGCGAGCAGCGGCCGCCGCTTGCGATCGATTCGTCGTGCGAGATCGGCGAACTTGACATCGCGACCGTGCAGGGAATCGAGGAGCTCGCGCCGTTTGGCCGCGAGAACAGGAAGCCCGCGCTCCTCGTCGAGGGCGCGCGGCTGACGCGCACGCGCATCTTCGGCAAGGCGGGCGACGCGCGGCATCTCGAGCTCGTGGTCAGCCAGCCGCGCTTCGGGCGCGACAGCTTCCTGCGCATCCAGTGGTGGGACGGCGCGCGCCACGCGGAGTCGCTCGAGAAGGGGATGCTGCTCGACCTCGTGATCGAGCCTGGGCTCGACCGCTTCCGCGGAACGGTCGAGCCGAACGCGCGGCTCGTCGACCTCTCGGTCGCGGCGGTCGGGAGCGTGCGATGACGGACGCAACGAGGGATGTGGCGGCGGCATCGATCGCCGTGCGCACCGAGGCGTCGGTGCGCGCCTACCTCGCGTGCGCGCGGCTCGCGTGGATCGACGACATCGACGGCTTCGCTGCGCGCTTCGCGGCGGATCGCGAGGCGCTGCGCGCCGCCACCGGGTCCTGCCTCCCGTTCCGCCGCGGCGTGGTGCGCGCGCTGCTCGCCGCCGCGCGCGACGCGCGCAAGGCGACGGGCGCATGCAGCGGCTGCGACTGCACGCAGCCCTGCGAGACGCCGCTCGACCCGCAGGCGTTCGAGGCGTTTGAGCGCGCGTGGGCTCGCGCCGTGATCGCCGAGGCCGCGGCGCGCACGCGCGACGCCGCAGAGGCCGCGGGCGACGCCGACGCATGGGAGATCTTCCAGAAGACCGCGCTCGAAGGCCACGAGACCTCCGCGCTCGCGCGCGAGCGCGGCATCACGACCGCCGAAGCCCGCACGCGCGCCGCGCGCATGGCGGAACCGTTCGATCGCGCCCTGCGCGACGCGCTGCGCGAGGAAGGGATCGCCGCCGAAGACCTCGACGACGAACTCGCGTGGCTGATGGAAGCTGCGACGCGGTGAGGCGCACGCGCGCGTTCAGCGCGGCGAACCATCGATGACGCGGAGCATGCCGTCCTCGCAGGCGAGCCAGAGCTTGCCGCGTGCGTCGAAGGCGAGGTCGTTGCAGTCGCCGCGCCAGACGGTGAGAAGTTCGGCCGCACGCGCGACATGCCAGAGGCGGACCGTTCCGTCGCTCGCAGCGGACGCTACGCGCGAGCCGTCGGGCGACCAGTCGACCGCGTGCACGGGCTTGCGGTGGCTCGCGAACAATGTGCGCGGCGCGAAGTCGCCGGCATCGACCAGCGCGACTTCCGCAGACCGTGCGATGGTGCCGAGCGCGATGGTGCGTCGATCGGGCGAGAGGGCAGCGGTGAGCGGGTGCTCGATGTTCCACGGAATCAGGGTCTCGACCCCGGTCGCGGAGTCGACCGCGTGCGGCGCGCCCAGTGTTCCTTTCACGAGCAGCAGACGGCCGCTGATCGCGGTGTCGCAGGCGACATCCGAGTCCGAGTTCATGCCGTCTTGCGTCCAGAGCGGCGCGCCTGTGGTGCTGTCGAAGCCTGCATGCGTGCCGTCCGCGAGCCGTGCGAGCGTGGTGCGACCGCCGTCGATCGATCCGACGCGCTCGACCGATGCGTCGCACGCGACGCGATGTGTCTCGCGGCCTTCCTTCGACAGCCACACGACGCCGGTGCGGTGGCCCACCGCGGCGGTTCCGTCGGGAAGCTCGTGCACGGCGTTGGCGTGGGCGTCGAGCGCGATCCGCACGGGCGATGCGTCGCGGATCTCGAACAGGGCGCCTGCGGCCGTCGCCGCGAGCACGCGCGTGCGGCACGAGACGCTCTGGACCGATGAGCCATCGAGCGCGATGGCAGGGGCATCCGGCGATGCCTCGGCCGGGAAGAAGCGGATCTCGTTATTGAAGGTGCCTGCGACGAACTCGCGGCCATCGGGCGATTGCGCGAGCGACCAGATCTGCCCGCCTGCTCCGTGAATGGTCGCGCGCGGCTCGCCTGTGACGGCATCGAAGCGGGCGATCCACTCGTCGTAGGTCGCGACGAGGAGCTCGTTCGCGTCGGGGCTGAAGGCAGGCGTACGGAACCAGATTCCTGTCGGCGTCTGGCTCCAGATCGCCTCGCCTGACGCGACGCCGAGCATCGTGACGCGCTCGGTCGAGGTAGCGGCCAGCCGGTCACCCGAGGGCGAGAAGGCGATTCCGCGGGTTTCGTAGCGAATCGGTTCCGACGGCATCCATCGCCAGAGCATGGAGCCGTCGTCGGTGCGGAGAAGCCGGACCGCGCCGCTCGTCTCGCCGAGCGCGAGCAGCGATCCGTCGGGCGACATCGCGAGGCTTGCGAGCGTGATGCCGCGCTCGGCCGAAAGCGGGGGATCGAGTGCGACGGTACGGATCGTTTCGAGCGTGCGCGGGTCGATCTCCTCGATGCCCGTCGCAAGGCCGACGAACACGCGT
>JBIKTI010000262.1:0-4602 GCA_044348205.1 Phycisphaerales bacterium
AGACGCCGAGATGGCGGCGCGTCTCGTCTGTGTTGAAGCACTGGTCGAAGAGCGAGACGGCGTGCTCTGCGCGGTCGAGGAGGCAGCCTGGCTCGGGCTCGAGATCGACGGTGACGCGCACGCCGCTTGCGTCTTCGAGTTCGGCGAGCTTCTCCGCGATCCACTCGAGCTGCGCGGTCGCGAGGCCGACGCTCGCGCCGCAACCTTCGTTGGTGAAGTCGCTGCGCCAGCCGATCGGAACGGTCGAGATCGACACCGTGCGCGTGTCGGGCGCAACGAGCCCGACAAGGATCTTCGCGAGGTCAAGCGTGTAGAGCGAGCGGTTCGGGTCGGCCCAGTGCGGGTGGTAGACGCGCGTCTTCACCGTCTCGTGGTGGAAATCGCCGTACGGGAAGCCGTTGAGCGTGCGCGCTGCGAGGCGCCGCTCAGCGAGCCAGTCGCGGAAGCGCGCGACGCCGTCCGTCTCTGCGAGCAGCTCGCGCGCGGTCTGCGCTGAGAGCCAGAGGCCGACGCCGAGGTCGCCCGTGGGCGCGAAGATCTCGCGCACGCGCGTCGCGTGCTGGTCGAGCATCGACTTCGTCCGCGCGAGCGTGTCGCCCGGGTGGACATTCGTGCAGTAGGCGAGTTGGGCGAGAGGCTTCGTCACGCTTCCATTGTGACAGGATTCCTGCGACGATTGGAGCCATGCGCATGGCAACCGCGTTCGTCGTCGGCCTTGGCATCGTCACTTGTTTGGCGGGACTTGCGGCTGTCGCGGTCGTGCCGCCGGAGTCTGGCTCGAAGTCCGGGCCGAAGTCTGGGTCGCAGCGCGCGGCGGCCGACGCGTTCGTGCGGTCGCTCTCGGACTCCGAGCGCGCCAAGGCGCTGCGCCCGCTCGATCACCCTGAGCGCACCAAGTGGTACTTCGCGCGCGGCGACCGCGACGGGCTCTACCTGCGCGACATGGACGCAGACACACGCGCGGCGACGCTGGCGCTGGTCGACTCGTTCCTCTCCGCGGCGGGCCGCGAGCAGTGGCGCTTGATCCGCGTGGTCGAGGCGATCAACGCGGCCGATGAGCGCGCATCGGGAGTGACGAAGCCGACCTATGGCGACGATCTCTACGCGGTGCACTTCTTCGGCGCGCCCGATTCCGCCGCGTGGGCGTTTGAGATCGAGGGGCATCACTTCGTGCTGCACGCGGCGGTCGTCGACGGAGTCGCCACGGTGACGCCGATGTTCACGGGTTCGTTTCCCGCCGAGGTCGCGCGCGGAGACGACGAGGGCAAGCGCCCGCTCGGCGCAGCGGTCGAGGTAGCGTTTGCACTCGCGCGGTCGTTCGACGACGCGCAGCGCACGACGGCGCGCATCATGGATGGCACGCCCGCCGATGTGCTGTGGGCGGTGGGCTCCGATGCGAAGGCGCCCGAGATGAAGGGCGTGGCGCGTGCGTCGATGACCGACGCGCAGAAGGCGCTCGTCGACCGGCTGCTCGCGGTGCACGCGGGCCTGCTCGAGGAAGGCGTCGCGAACGCGCAGTTGCGCGAATGGCGCACGAAGCACGCGGGCGAGATCACCTTCGCGTTCGTCGGCGAGACCGATCTCCGCAAGCCGCACTACTACCGCCTCGCGACGCCGTGCTTCACGATCGAGTATGACTCGACGAACGCCGACGCGTCGCATGTCCACTGCGTGTGGAGCGACCCCGCGAACAACTTCGGCGGCACTGCGCTGCGCGCGCACCTGGCGCGCGAGCACGCGACGGCGAAGTGACGCTGTGCTTCAGGCGAGGAAGAAGAGCACCCATGCCAAGAGCATGGAGATGGCCGTGCAGGAGACCGCGACGCCGCGCGCGTGCGGAAGCCGAAGGTAGCGCGAGCATGCAGCGGCGAGCCAGACAGCGGTCAGGCAGGCCGTGAAGACGACGAGCAGGAAGGTGGGGTTCACCTCGCCGAACACGCCGAAGGGATGGAGATGCGGCTGCATCTCGACTCCTCCGAGCTGCAAGGAACGGCGCGCAAGCCGATCCGCCACGATCGTCGCGGCGAAGATCGGGATCGCGAGCGCGGAGCCGTACGCGAGGATCCGCACGAAGTGACGCGGACGGACCCGCGCGCGCCGAAGCGATGCGGGCAGCAGGAGGAGCGCGAGGGGCGCAAGCAGCGCGGGCAGCAGGAAGACTGGTAGCGCGGCCGTGAGCGCGGGCGTCAGGAGCTGGGGAGCGTTCGGATAGATTCCTTGGCTGACATTGAAGTTCGGCGTCCCCGTTGGTCGGGACATCATGAAGCTCCCGCCTTGGGGACGCGCGAGCGCCTCGATCATGGCGGGCGTCGATTGCACCAAGAGCGGGAGCTGCTCTGCTTCGCCCGTGAACTCCCAGTTCCACTTGACGATTGCGCCGCCATCGAACTTGGAGAGCGGCATGGCGAGCGCGAACAGCACGCGGCCGACCGCCGCGGCGCGCGCGACGGATGCGGGGGGCGTTGCGGTGAACGACGGCGGTTCAGCCAGCATCGCGCGCTGCGCCGACGCCATGAAGTGCAGCACCACGAGCGCCGCGAGGATGAAGGCAAGCTGTCGGAGGCGCGACAGCGGCAGCGCGAGGTCGATCGCGCTCCAGAAGCGGAACGGCCGCGCCGTGCGGATCAAGGTGCCGAACGCGCGGCGCACGAGACTTCGCCGCGACGATCGCGCCTCGACGAACCACGCAGGTGCGACCGCGTCCTCGCGCAGCCTGCGCCACTCGACGGCGAGCCCGCATTCGCCGCACTTTCCGCGCGCCTCGCCGCGGTGCTCGGCCTCGTCGGCCATCGCGCCGACGAGATGTCCGCAGCGCGGGCATTCGAGCGCGGAGGAGGCGGTGTGACCTGCGGGGTGGGTCATGAGGAGTACCGATCGTCGGGCGTTACAGCGAACCTCCGTTCACGATGGCCAGCGCGCCCACCTCGAGCAGCGCCGCGACAATGGTCAGGAGCAGTGCGATGAGCCACGCGTGAGGCAGCCGCAGGTAGCGGCTGCAGACGGCGTGAAGCCAGAGGAGCGCGAAGATCAGCGATACGCCGAGCGCCGCGCCGAGGATGCCCTTGCCGGTCGACCGCGCGATGCGAGCGGGCAGTTGGGCGAGTGGAACGCCTGCCGAGATGAGAAACCATCCGGCCGCGTAGAGCGCGCACACGATCGGCAGCAGCGCCGTCGCGTACACGCCCGCCCGCACGAGATGGGCCTTGCGGACCTTCACGCGCCTGAGCGAGATCGGCAGCAGGACAAGGAGTCCGGTCGCCATCGCCGCAAGCGAGGCGACCGCGAGCGCTGCGAGCATTCCGAGGTGCGTGCGGTGCAGCCAGTGGTTGATGCGGACGATGGCCGCGTTGGCGTTGGTTGCAGGAATCGGATCGGCGAACGAGCCGCGCGCATCGGGAGACTGCGGCACATGCTCGAGGATCGTGAGGCGCTCCCGCTCGACCGTGATGCGGAGGGCGGCGCTTGCGAAGCGCACGATGGTGCCTGCGTCGACCGACCGCTCGGGGTTTCCCTGCGCGGCCGACACCATGATGTCGCTTCCAAGCGCAGGGCAGAGCGGCAGAACGGCGGCGAAGGCAAGGTCGGGGAGGCTCGATGTCCCGCGGGATCGGTGCTCGGCGACGATGATGGGCGCGACGGCTGCGAACGCGATGAAGTGGAGCACGACCGCGATGCAGGCGAGGTACGCGACGAGGCCGCGCCGCGAGACGGGCGCCTCCATGCGGACGGTGCGCCAGAACCGATGGGGGATGAGCGAGCGCCCGAGCGTTCTGAGGAACCGCGACACGACATGGTGGCGTCCGACGCGCGACTCGATCAGCCACGGTGGGCAGTCGGATTCTGATTCGAGCAGCGCGATGTTGGAGTCGAGCCCGCACTCGCTGCAGATGACGACGGATTCGCCGCGCGTCTTGGCGGCGTGGATGGCGGTGTCGACGGCGTACCCGCAGCGCGGGCACTCGATCTGCTGCCGATGGGCGCTGTCAGCGTGCATGCTCGACGAGCGTCCGTACGACGCCGAGGCCCGTCTCGGTTGCATCCGTCCGCTCGGGATGCCACTGGACGCCGAGGTAGAAGCGACGCGCCGGGTCGATGATGCCCTCGATCACGCCGTCGTCGGAGCGCGCGATGATGTCGAAGCCCTTCGCTTCGAGAATCGCCTGGTGGTGCCATGAACGCACGGCGCCGGACACAAGCGGTGAGCCGCGCTCGGCCTCGACGGGATGGATCGCGTCGTTGCGGTGGCGGTCGGCGTTCGGCAGCACATCGCCGAGGTGCTGGATGAGCGGGTTTCCGCGGTGGACGCCCATCAGCTGCATGCCGAGGCAGATGCCGAGCACGGCCTTGTCGGGCCGCTCGTCGAGCGCCTTCAACAGCGCGAACTCGGCCTCCTGGCGCTCGGCGTGCATGCACTCGGCCTTCGGATGAAGCGCGATGCCGAACTTCGAGACATCGATGTCGTCGCCGCCCGTGATGATGACGCCGTCGACGCGGTCGAGCATCTCTTCGCGAAGCGCCGCGTTCGGCGGCAGGATGACGGGAACGCCGCCCGCGGCCGCGACCATGTCGGTGTAGGTGCGGCGGTTGCGCGCGTAGTCGCCG
>JBIKTI010000264.1:0-4597 GCA_044348205.1 Phycisphaerales bacterium
CGATCGACTCCTCCCAGTCGGTCTGCCGCTTCGCGAGCGCCTCCTCGCGCTGCGTGACCTCGCGTTCGCGGCCCGAGAGATCGGAGAGCAGACGACGGCGCTCGTCCTCGAGCCCGCGGAGCGCGAGCTCGGCGCGCTGCTCGAAGCGCTCCGCGGAGATGATCTGCTCCGTGCGCGTCATCGGCACCTCGAGAAGCCGCCGACGCTCCTCGGCGGCGGCGGTCGCGGCGGCGGCCTCCGACTCGGCCTCCGCGAGCAGCGCCTTCTCCTCCGCGATCGTCGGCTGGAACATCTCGCGCACGCGCTTGAGGCGTTCCGCGTCGACGCGGTCGCTCGCGACGAGCCAGCCCGCGAAGCCGATGAACGCAAGGAGATGCGCGATGGCGAGGACCCTGATGAGTTTCACGAGGCTTCCCATGGATTCTCTCCGTTGTTCGGTTCACCCGTGCGCGCCGCGAAGTCGTCGCCCGCGAGGCGGCGCTGCGTCGAGATCTGCGCAAACTCGTCGATCTGCTCGCGCTCGCGTCGCGCGACCTCGTGGTCGAAGGCGGCACGCCTGCGGTCGCGCAGCAGCTCGAGCGCACGCCGCGCACGCGCAGCCTCTGTGAGGTCCGTGCGGGCGCGCTGCATCGCCTTCTCTGTGCTTGCAAGCTCGAGCACCGTGCGCTGCGCCTTGTGCATGAGTCCGATGGCGGCGCCCGCATGGTGGCGAAGCGACGCAGGGTCGATCGTGCCGACGAGCTGTGCGCGCCACTCGTCGCGGCCGCCCGCGATCTCGCGCTGGCGCGTGCGCAGCGAGTCCTCGAGCTCGCGCCGATGCCTTTCCACGGTTGCGACGACGAGCTTCTTCGCCTCCTCCTCCTTGAGGCGGCGGTCGAGGACACGCTGCAATGCGAAGCGAAATCTGGCCATGGATCGTCATTCCCTGCGGCGGGGCGCGCCCCTGTGCGCGAGTCCACGCCCGCTCATCGCCTGACTCCCTGCGCGGGCGCGCCACCAGAAGGCTTCATCGGCGCGGACTGTGCGGCGCGTGCAGGGGCGGCCCCAGGCTGGCCCTGCTGCGGGGCGCGACGACCCGCAGATTCCGCAGAAAGCGAAAGTTCGACGAGGGCGCGCAGCGTCGCGGGGAACTCGGCGCGCTCGTCCTGCCCTTGGCGCAGGAACGCGTCGAGCTCGGACTTGAGCGCGATCGCAGCATCGACATCGGGGTTCGAGCCGCGCGCGTAGGCGCCGATCTGGATGAGCTCCTCCGCCTCGCGGTAGGCCGAGAGCAGCCGCCCGACATGCCGCCGCGCGCGGATGTGGTTCGGGTCGGAGATCTGGTCTGCCACGCGCGAGATCGACGCGAGCACATCGATCGCGGGAAAGTGCGAGCGCTCCGCGAGGCGCCGCGAGAGCACGACATGCCCGTCGAGGATGCCCTTCGTCGCGTCGGCGACGGGCTCGGTGAGGTCGTCGCCCTCGACGAGCACCGTGTAGAAGCCCGTGATCGAGCCGCCCGAGGCGAGGCACCCCGCGCGCTCGAGCAGGCGCGGCAGCATGGAGAAGACGCTCGGCGTGTAGCCCTTCGTCGCTGGGACTTCGCCCGCGGAGAGGCCGATCTGCCGTTGCGCCTGCGCGAAGCGCGTGACCGAGTCGAGCATGAGCATCACATCGAGCCCCTGCGCCCTGAAGTACTCGGCGGCGCTGCAGGCGACGGTCGCTGCACGCACGCGCATGAGCGGGCTTTCGTCGCCCGTCGCGACCACGACCACCGATCGGCGCAGCCCCTCCTCCCCGAGCACATGCTCGAGGAACTCGGGCACCTCGCGGCCACGCTCGCCGATGAGGCCGATGACATTGACATGCGCGGCGGACCCACGCGCGATCGACCCGAGCAGCGTGCTCTTGCCGACGCCAGGGCCCGCGAAGATGCCCACGCGCTGGCCTCGTCCCACGGTGAGCATCGCGTCGAGCGCGCGCACGCCCGTCGGAAGCGGGTCTCGGATCACGCCGCGCGAGAGCGGGCTTGTGCGCCCGGGCCAGAGGGGCTGCGGCGTTCCGGGAGGAATGTCGCCCTTGCCGTCGATCGGGCGGCCGAGCGCGTCGACCACGCGTCCGAGCCACCACTCGTTGACACCGACCATCGCTGCGGTCTGCTCGACGACGACGGAAGTTCCCGTCGACACGCCTTCGACCTCGGAGAGAAGCATCACAAGCGCGCGCGTTCCCTCGAAGCCGACGACCTCCGCGCGCGGCGCCTCTGCACGGTTGGGAATCTCGATGCGCACAAGAGAACCGACAGGAAGCGGCAGCTGCTCGACCGAGAGGACGAGCCCGCGCACGGCGCGCACCGTGCCGCGGATGAGCCGCGGCTCGATGGCACGGACGGCTTCCCGCATCGCCGCCAGCTTCACGGCTGCACGCTCCCGTCATCCGCCGCGTCATCCGCCGCGTCGCCTGCCGCGTCGATCGGGAGATCGGTGGCCGTTTCAGCCGCTGGAGCCGCGGCGTCGTCCCGTGGCGCGGGTTCAGGCGCTTCCGCAGCCGGCGCGGCGTCCTCGCCGATCACCCCGAAGCGCATGCGGCGGAACTGCGTCTCGATGCGGGCGTCGACGGTGCCTTCCGCGGACCGCACCACGCAGCCGCCGTGCGACACCGCTGCATTCGCGCGCACCGAGAGTTCCGCGTCCGCGGGAAGAAGCGCGCACAGGTCGGGCATCGCCTCGCGTACGGCGCGCTCGTCCGCGGGGGCGACCTCGACGGAGAGCCTCGTCGCTCGCGCGAAGAGCGCGACCGCCGCCTCGACCTGCCGCGTCACCACCTTCTCGTCGACCCGCACCTGCCCGCGCACGATCGACTCCGCGATGGCGATCGCGATCGACGCCAGCTCGCGTTCCGCCGATCGCATCGCCTCGTCGCGCTGCGCGCTCCAGCGCATCAGCTCCGCTGCGAACGACTCCTCGACCGCGCGCAGCGTCTCCTCGTGCGAGGCCTTGGCCTCTGCTCGGCCCGCGGCCTCGCCCGTGGCGCGGCCCTCCGCGAGGCCGACCTCGTAGCCGTCCACCTTGCCCTGCTCGAAGCCCGACTCGCGCGACTCGCTGTAGATCCGCTCGACCTCCGCGCGCGCGGCCGCGACGAGGCGCGTGGCCTCCTCCTGCGCCTCGGCGAGCGTGCGCTCCGCCGACTTGCGCAGATCGGAGAGGTCGAACACGCCTTCCGCGTGCCGTGGCCTCGGTGCCGTCGACTTGATGACCGCCATCGCTCGTGAACCTCCATCGGGGCGGAAAGCCCCTCACGCCTCAGACGACCACATCGTTGTCGCCGCCGCGGCCCGCGATGATGATCTCGCCCGCTTCCTCGAGCCTGCGGACGATGTCCACGATCTTCTGCTGCGCGGCCTCGACATCGCTGATGCGCACGGGGCCCATGAACTCCATGTCCTCGCGGATCGTCTCGGCTGCGCGCGACGACATGTTGCCGAGGATCTTGTTCTTGAGCTGGTCGGACGCCGTCTTGAGCGCAAGCACCAGCTGGTCGTTCTCGACTTCCTTGAGCACCGCCTGGATGCCCTTGTCGTTGACCATGTTGATGTCCTCGAAGACGAACATGCGCCTGCGGATCTCCTCGACGAGCTGAGGGTCCTCGCCTTCGACCCCCTGCATGATGGTGCGCTCGGTCGAGCGGTCGACGAGATTGAGGATCTCGGCGACGGTCTCGACGCCGCCGACCTTCTCCATCGAGCTCACGATCATGTTGGAGAGCCTGCTCTCGAGCGCGTGCTCCACCTCGCGGATGACCTCTGGGTTCGTCTGCTCCATGTGCGCCACGCGCCGCACGACCTCGACCTGCTTCGAGGGCGGGAGGCCGATCAGGATCTCGCTCGCCTTCTGGTGCGAGAGATGGCTCACGATCAGCGCGATCGTCTGCGGATGCTCGTCCTGGATGAATGTCAGCAGGTTGGCGCTCTCCGCCTTCTGCAGGAAGCTGAAGGGCGTCTTCTGGACCTGCGTCTGGATCTGCGCGATGACCTTCTCGGCGGTCTTCGGGTCGAGCGAGTTCTTGAGCAGGTTGCGCGCGTAGCCGAACCCACCTTCGCGCACATAGCCCTGCGCCATCGCCAGCGAATAGAACTCGCGGATGACCTCCTCGCCGAGCTCCTTGGGCACATCGCCGAGCGCGGCGAGCGCACGCGTGACCTCCTCGACAGCCTCCGTGGGCAGCTCCTTCAGGAGCTTGCCCGCGGCGTCCGAATTCAGGAGAAGCAGCAGGATCGCGCTCTTGATGGTGCCGTCGAGCTCGTCGGCGGTCTTCGGCAGCTTCATTCCTGGTCGATACACCATGGCTCGCTTTCCTCGGTCGAGGTCGAAGGTCCGTTGGAATCAGTCCTGGCTGCGCATCCAGCGTCGGAGGATGCCCGAGAGCTCCTCGGGGTCGCGGCCGGCGAGCTCGTTCAGCTGGTCGAGCATCTGCTGGCGCCGCAGGCTGTCGTCGTCGAGCTCCATGCCCTCGAGCGCGGGCGTGGCCTCGTCGGCCTCGCCGATCAGCTCGCCGCTCTCGGAATCGAGCATCGGCGGCACGCCCGCCAGCTCCTCCGCGCTCGGAAGCTGATCGGACA
>JBIKTI010000263.1:0-4597 GCA_044348205.1 Phycisphaerales bacterium
GTCGAGGGGAAACGCCGAGCAAACTCCCGCGTTTTTGTGCGCCGATTCTGCCGATCGCGCGCATTCTCGCTTCTGGAGCCTGACTTTCTCGGGTTCGGTGTCACATTTCAACCTGTTCCCCCGTCCATGGCGCGACCCTCTTCGCGCGTGGGCTTGTCTTGCGGCCTGTTCCGCGTTCCCTTGATCCTGGAGAGAGACATGTCTAGCCGTTTCCCTGCGTCTTCGTCGCGTCGCGCCTTTGGCGCCATGGCCGCCTCGTGCGCGCTCGCAGCCTCCGCCTCCGCCCTCGCAAGCACCGTCGACATCAACGGCGGCAGCAGCTGGGGTGGATGGCAGTTCATCTCCGACTCGCAGACCTCTGGCGTCTGGGTGCAGGGGTCGACCTCCCGCACCTTCGACATCTACCGCACGCAGTTCACGCTGAGCGCGTCGCAGACCGTCGGAGGCTCGCGCATCGCAAACGGCGCAGCGGGCGACGGCGCTGGCTACACGGGCGACGATTCGGCGAGCCTCTTCTCAGGTTCGTGGCAAGCGGGCGACCGCATCGTCGGCGTCGGCATCCGCTACACGGGCTCGACGCGCGGCACGACCGCGTACCTCCATGTCGACGCCTACGGCGACAACATCATCCCCGCGACCGCGTTCGGCGCGGCCGACGGCCAGTTCTCGCACGATGTGGGCGACACCTCGTCCTACATCACGAGCATGTCGTGGAACCCCGAGCGCTTCCGTACCAAGCAGTACTCGATCTGGAGCGGCTTCAGCCAGAATGGTTCGCCTGAAGAGGGAAACTACGCCTTCCCCTACGGCCAGAGCGCCACGCTTGCGATGCCTGCGCGCAGCTTCGCGATCCTCGACGCAGGCTCGACGAGCCTCTCGACGAGCATGCAGATGTTCATCAATCTCGACGCCATCCTCCGCTCGAACGGCGGCCTGACCTTCGGCGACGGCGACTTCTACGCCGCGGGCACGCGGATCGGCTTCTGGGAGGGCGACCAGATCACGGCGGGCGCAGGCTCTACGAACCAGATGTTCGCGATCCCCGCCCCTGGCGCGATCGCGCTCATGGGCCTCGCGGGCCTCGCAGGAATGCGCCGCCGCCGCTGAGACCGAGACTCGGACTGTCCTTGGAAACCCCGACAGGCCCCGCGTGTGCGCGGGGCCTGTTGCGTTTGCGGAAGCAGCGCATCGTGGGTCGCGCGGATTCGCGGGACTTTTGATTTGGAGGGTTGCCAGCGGAATCCCATGCTTGCCGAAGCGCACCCGCCGCTCGGGCCGCCATAGCCCGAAATGGCTACATCCGTGACCATTTCCATGTCACTCCCTGATCGGGTGACAGGGTCGGGTCAGAAAGTGCGCTGCCGTACCGATGGGGCTCGCGTTTCGCCCCACCACGCACTGCCGCCTCAGTGGCTCCGACACGGAGCTGCCGAGGGTCTCCAGCAGCTGACAGAAAGATCCGAGAACCATATGAAGACCACCCACGCCCTTCGAAGCCTCGTACTCGTCGCATCGCTCGCTCTCGCGGGCACCGCGTCCGCCCAGACCGTCGACATCAACGGCGGCAACTCGTGGAACGGCTGGAACTCCGTCGGCAACTCGCAGACCTCTGGGACCTGGGTCAAGGGCTCGACGAACCGCACCTACGACATCTACAGCACCTACTTCGTGCTGAGCGCGGGTCAGACCGTGGGCGGCACGCGCATTGCCAACGGCGCAGCGGGCAACGGCGTCGGCTACACGGGCGAGACCGAGGCCAGCCTCTTCGCGGGCGCATGGCAGGCGGGTGACCGCATCCTCGGCATGGGCATCCAGTACACGGGCACCACGCGCGGATCGACCTTCTTCTTCCATCGCGACGCTGGCGGAAACAACATCGCTGCGGCCTCGAGCTTTGGCGCGAGCGACGGTGTCTTCAGCCATGATGTGAGCGACTCGTCGTCGTACATGACGACGACTGCGGGGAACCCCCGTGGTCAGGTGCGGCAGTACTCGGTCTGGAACGGCTTCAGCCAGAACGGATCGCCGGAAGAAGGGAACTTCAACGCGCCGTACGGCAACATGCCGACCGCCGCGTTCCCGACGCGCAGCTTCGCGGTGCTCGACAACGGCTCGATGGACCTGACCAAGAGCGTGCAGTACTTCGTCAACATCGACGCGATCCTCCGCTCGAACGGCGGAGCGACCTTCGGCGACGGCGACTTCGGCCCGAACACGCGCTTCGGATTCTGGGAAGGCAATTCGGGAACCGGCAACTTCAGCCAGCAGATCTTCGCGATCCCCGCCCCGGGCGCGATGGCGCTCCTCGGCCTCGCGGGCCTCGCGGGAGCTCGTCGCCGGCGCTGACGGCGCAGGCGGCGTGACTCGATCGCCTCGGCGAAGGCCGTGGCGAGGAAGGCATCACGACACAAGCAGGCAATCAAACCTGACAGAGGCACCACACATGAAGAACTCACGAATTCTCGGCACACTCTCGCTCGCAGCCACGCTCGCCCTCGCGGGCACCGCGTCCGCCCAGACCGTCGACATCAACGGCGGCAACTCGTGGAACGGCTGGAACTCCGTCGGCAACTCGCAGACCTCTGGCCTGTGGGTCACGGGCGCGACCAATCGCACCTACAACATCTTCCGCACCTACTTCGTGCTCGGCGCAGGCCAGACCGTCGGCGGCACGCGTCTCGCCGATGGCACCGCGGGCGACGGCACGGGCTACACCGGCGATACCGCGGCGAGCCTTCTCAGCGGCTCGTGGCAGGCGGGTGACCGCATCGTGGGCATGGGCATCCAGTACACGGGCTCGACCCGTGGCAGCCAGTTCTTCTTTCACACGGACACGGGCGGCAACAACATCCAGGCTGCGTCGAGCTTCGGCGCAGGCGATGGCGTGCTCAGCTTCGACTCCGGCGACACTTCGTCGTTCATCTCCGCAAACTTCAACCCCTATCGCGGGCAGGTGCGGCAGTACTCGATCTGGAACGGATTCAGCCCGGACGGTTCGCCAGGGAATGGAAACTACATCACCCCGTACGGCGTCGTCCCGTCGCTGGCGATGCCGACTCGCTCGTTCACAGTCCTCGACTCCGGATCCGTCAGCAACAGCAAGAGCATTCAGTTCTTCATGAACATCGATGCGATCCTCCGCGCCAACGGCGGGGCGACCTACGGCGACGGCGACTTCGGACCGAACACGCGCTTCGGCTTCATGGAGCAGCAGGGCGGGGAAGTCACGCAGCAGATCTTCGCGATCCCCGCACCGGGCGCCCTCGCGCTCCTCGGCCTCGCGGGCCTCGCTGGCGCGCGTCGCCGGCGTTGACCGCCTGCGAACCGCAACCGAGATCCAATCGACAGGCCCCGCGCGTGCGCGGGGCCTGTCGCGTTGGAGGCGCGCACCGTTTCCGCGTACCTTTCGCCCCGTGAGCGCCGAGCCGCGACCATGCCCGCCCTGCAAGCCGCGGCTCGGCCGCGTGGCGCTCGCGATCGCGGCGGGGGGGCTTGTCGCAGCCGTCGTGCTCGCGTTCGTGCCGCCCGCGGGGCGCCCGACGCTGCCTGCCGACTCCGTGGCGCGCGGCGAGGCGCTCGAGCAGGCGCTTGTGGCTGCGGTCACGAAGGTGCGCGCGCCGGAAGGGGAGTCGTGGGCCATCGCCATCGACCCAGCCGACATCAACGCGTGGCTCGCTACGCGGCTTCCGAAGTGGGTTTCGCACGACCCCGAGTTCGCGCCGTTCGCGGGTGCGGCCGAGGTGCGGGTCGGGTCGGAGGACGGCGCGATCGTCGTCGAGGCGCCGATCGGGCCGCGTGCGCTCGGGCTCGTCGGCACCGTGCGCGTGCCGCTCGAACTCACGGAAGCGGGCGAGCGCCTCGAGGTGAGCGTCGGAAGCGCGCGCGTCGGGCGGCTTCCTGTGCCGCTCTCCCTTGCGGCGTTCGACGCGGCGGGAGCGTTCCGCGAGGAAATCGGCCGCCTCGAGGCGCGCCACCCAGACCGCCGCTTCCGCCTTGCAGACGGTCGCCTCGTCGAGATCCGCGCGATCGAGTGCGAGCCTGGCCGGATCAAGATCCTCTTCGCGACCCTTCCCGCGGGCGCGTCGGAGCGCTGAACGGCCGTGCCGACGGAGCGCCACCATCGCGGGGGGCTTCGGCTACATTCCCCCTTCCATGCCAGAGCTCACGATCAACGGCAAGAAGCACTCCTTCAAGCCCGGCCAGACCATCATCCAGGCGGCCCTCGACCATGAGGTCGAGATCCCGCACTACTGCTACCACCCCGGCCTCTCGGTGGTCGCGAACTGCCGCATCTGCCTCGGCGAGGTCTGGGCGCCGAACCCCCGGTCGGGCAAGCTCGAACCCTTCCCGAAGCTCGTCCCCACCTGCCAGCAGGCGGCGACCGAAGGCATGGTCGTCTACACCGATAGCCCCAAGGCCGTCGCCAACCAGAAGGCGGTCATGGAGTTCCTGCTCATCAACCACCCGGTCGACTGCCCCGTGTGCGACCAGGCGGGCGAGTGCCACCTGCAGGACTACTCCTACCAGTACGGCCGCGGCCAGAGCCGCTTCACCGAGGCGAAGAACAAGCAGCCGAAGAAGGATGTCGGCCCGCATG
>JBIKTI010000546.1:0-4591 GCA_044348205.1 Phycisphaerales bacterium
TCGTGCAGGGAACCCACTTTGGGACGCCAATCAGCGGAGCGGGCGGGGTGGTCCAGGCGGGGAGCGGCACGGTGGTCTTCACGGGCACGAACACCTACACGGGAGGAACGACCATCAGCGCGGGCACTGTGCGAATCGGCAACGGAGGCACCACTGGCAGCCTCGGCAACGGGGGCGCTGTGCGGATAGACGCCGGCGGACAGCTTGTGTTCAGCCGATCGAACGACCTGCAGCAAGGCGTTGACTTTGGACCGGTAATTTCCGGTTCCGGCACTGTGATCAAGGCTGGTAACGGCAAACTCACCATCACATCAACCTACACCGTTTCAGGAATTTCAGCAGTCGATGCCGGCACGCTCGCCTTTGCGACGAGCCAGTCGGTGGCCGGTGGTTCCCTGCTTTTCGGAAGCGGAACGCAGGTGAGCACCGCCGGAGTGGTTGAGATTTCGGGCGCTGACGCAAGCTTCACCAGTCTCAAGGTGCAGTCGGTAAGCGCTTCCGCAAATGGGCTTAACATCGCGCCAAACCGCACGCTGACGATCTCCGGAAATTCCAGTATTGGGGAGGTGCAGAGCGCCTCTTCACAGACCATTCTCAATGTGACTGGCGGCGGCACTCTGGTGTTGAACCACTTGGATCTGGCGAGACGCTTTGCCGGAGGCGGAACGACCAGTGCCACCCTCAACATTGGCACGGGCAATGTCATCGTGGGGGCGACGAGCGGCACCTCGATCGCCATGGCGTCATCGAGTGCCGCGGGAGGCACCGCGCTTGCGACCCTCAACCTGACTGGCGGAAGCGTGTCACTTTCGGGTGGAATTCGGCTTGTTGGCGGTTCAGGCGCTGCCTCCGGAACCATCAACCTCTCCGGGGCCAGCTTGGACATGGGCGGAAACTCGATCGGTTCCGTTTCCAACCAGGTTACGTTCAACGCGAACAGTGGGACGCTCCTTAACATGGGCTCGCTCAACGGTGGCGGCACGCTCCTCAAGGCGGGAAGCGGTGTGCTGACGCTCGCCGGGATGAACACCTTCCCCGGCGATGTCAGTGTCAGCGCCGGGTCCCTTCTGCTTGCCGGCAATAGCATTGGAAACGGGACGTTCTCGGTGGCCGCAGGTGCCTCCCTTTTGGGGACCGGCACCGCGGCGGGAGTGGTGGCGTTGGGTTCCAGCGGCGTGCTTGGAGCCGGCGGCTTGACCTCCACCGGCACTCTCACCCTGGGGGGCCTGAGCCTGACCGGGGGCGGTACGCTCCGGCTCAGGATCAACTCCGTGGCCAACGGCAACGACCAGTTTGTCTTCACCAAACCCAACGCTGTCTCGCTCAGCGGGAGCAATTTGATCACCCTCAGCCTCGCTGACGGGGTGAGTTCTCTGACTCCCGGTACGCGCACCCTCCTGACCTACACCGGGACGCAGCTGAACTCCGGGCTGACGCTTTCCTCCAACAGCATCGGCGGGCTCAACGCGCAACTGCTCTGGGGGGCGGGAACCGTCTCGCTTCTGCTCCAAGACAGCGTGGCGCCGACAGTTACCACGCAACCGGTCTCGCTGACGGTCAATCCCAGCACCTCTGCTACCTTTAGCGTCGCAGCCAGCGGAACCACCCCTTTTTCCTACCAGTGGCGCAAGGACGGGAACGCCATAGCCGGTGGGACAAGCGCTTCGTACACGATCGCCTCTGCTGGAACGTCCCACGTTGGCACTTACGACGTGATCGTCACCAACGTCGTAGGCAGCGTCACCTCCGGGACTGCGGCGCTTTCGGTGAACACGCCGGTATCGATCACCACGCAACCGGCTTCGCTGGCGGTCAATCCGAATGCGTCGGCTACCTTCAGCGTGGTGGCCGGCGGGACCGCGCCGCTTGGCTACCAGTGGCGCAAGGACGGGAGCAGCATCGCCGGTGGTACGAATGCTTCGTATACGATCGCCTCCGCTGGAACGTCCCATGTTGGCAATTACGACGTGGTGGTCACCAACGTCGTGGGCAGCGTGACCTCCGGCACCGCGGGGCTCTCGTTGAACAGCGCGGTATCGATCACCACCCAGCCGGCTTCACTGACGGTCAATCCCAACGCCTCGGCAACTTTTAGCGTGGTGGCCAGTGGGACCGCGCCACTCACCTACCAGTGGCGCAAGGACGGGAGCACTATCGCCGGTGGCACGGGTGCATCGTACACGATCGCCTCCGCGGGAACGTCCCACGTCGGCAATTACGACGTGGTGGTCACCAACGTCGTGGGGAGCGTGACCTCCGGCACCGCGGCGCTTTCAGTGAACGCACCTATATCGATCACCACGCAACCGGCGGCGCTGACGGTTAATCCCAATGCCCCGGCGACTTTCAGCGTGGTGGCCGCCGGCACCGCGCCGCTCACCTACCAGTGGCGCAAGGACGGGAACGCCATCGCCGGCGGGACGAGCGCCTCGTACACGATCGCCTCTGCGGGGATGTCCCACGTTGGCAATTACGACGTGATCGTCACCAACGTCGCAGGCAGCGTCACCTCCGGGACTGCGGCGCTTTCGGTGAACACGCCGGTATCGATCACCACGCAACCGGCTTCGCTGGCGGTCAATCCGAACGCCTCGGCTACCTTCAGCGTGGTGGCCAGCGGGACGGCGCCGCTCGGCTACCAGTGGCGCAAGGACGGGAGCCCCATCGCCGGTGGCACGAACGCTTCGTATATAATCGCCTCCGCTGGAACGTCCCACGTTGGCAATTACGACGTGGTGGTCACCAACGTCGTGGGCAGCGTCGCCTCAGGTACCGCGGCGCTCTCGTTGAACAGCCCCGTATCGATCACTACGCAACCGGCCTCGCTGACGGTCAATCCCAACACTTCGGCGACCTTCAGCGTGGTGGCCGGTGGGACCGCGCCACTCACCTACCAGTGGCGCAGGGACGGGAGCGCCATCGCCGGTGGGACGAGTGCCTCGTACACGATCGCCTCCGCGGGGACGTCCCACGTCGGGAGCTACGACGTGGTGGTCACCAATGTCGTGGGCAGCGTCACCTCCGGTACCGCGGCGCTTTCGGTGAACAGCCCGGTATTGATCACCACGCAACCGGCTTCCCTGGTGCTCAATCCCAGTGCCCCGGCGACGTTCAGCGTGGTGGCCAGCGGGACCGCGCCGCTCAGCTACCAGTGGCGCAAGGACGGGAGCACCATCGCCGGTGGGACGAGCGCCTCGTACACGATCGCCTCTGCGGGGACGTCCCACGTCGGCAGCTACGACGTGATCGTCACCAACATTGTGGGCAGCGTCACTTCCGGCACTGCGGCGCTCTCGTTCAACAGCCCGGTATCGATCACCACGCAACCGGCTTCGCTAACGGTCAATCCCAACACTTCGGCGACGTTCAGCGTGGTGGCCAGTGGGACCGCGCCACTCACCTACCAATGGCGCAAAGACGGGAGCACTATCGCCGGTGGTACGAGTGCATCGTACACGATCGCGTCTGCTGGAACGTCCCACGTGGGCAACTACGACGTGGTGGTCACCAACGTCGTGGGAAGCGTGACCTCCGGCACCGCAACGCTTTCGGTGAACACGCCTGTATCGATCACGACGCAGCCGGCTTCGCTGACGGTCAATCCCAACGCCCCGGCGACTTTCAGCGTGGTGGCCGGCGGAACCGCACCACTCACCTACCAGTGGCGAAGAAATGGAACCAATATCGCCGGTGGGACGAGCGCCTCGTACATGATCGCGTCTGCTGGAACGTCCCACGTTGGCAATTACGACGTGATCGTCACCAACGTCGTGGGCAGCGTCACCTCCGGGACTGCGGCGCTTTCGGTGAACACGCCGGTATCGATCACCACGCAACCGGCTTCGCTGGCGGTCAATCCGAACGCCTCGGCTACCTTCAGCGTGGTGGCCGGCGGGACGGCGCCGCTCGGTTACCAGTGGCGCAAGGACGGGAGCACCATCGCTGGTGGCACGAACGCTTCGTACACGATCGCCTCCGCTGGAACGTCCCACGTTGGCAATTACGACGTGGTGGTCACCAACGTCGTGGGCAGCGTCACCTCCGGCACCGCGGCGCTCTCGTTGAACATCCCGGTATCGATCACCACGCAGCCGGCCTCACTAACGGTCAATCCCAATACTTCGGCGACCTTCAGCGTGGTGGCTGGTGGGACCGCGCCGCTCGGCTACCAGTGGCGCAAGGACGGGAGCGCCATCGCCGGTGGGACGAGTGCCTCGTACACGATAGCCTCCGCGGGGACGTCCCACGTCGGTAGCTACGACGTGGTCGTGACCAACATCGTCGGCAGCGTGACCTCCGGCACCGCGTCGCTTTCGGTGAACAGCCCGGTATCGATCACCACGCAACCGTCTTCGCTGGTGCTCAATCCGAACGCCCCAGCGACCTTCAGCGTGGTGGCCAGCGGGACCGCGCCGCTCGGCTACCAGTGGCGCAAGGACGGGATCGCCATTGCCGGTGGGACGAGCGCCTCGTACACGATCGCCTCTGCGGGGACGTCCCACGTCGGCAGCTACGACGTGATCGTCACCAACATTGTGGGCAGCGTCACCTCCGGGACTGCGGCGCTTTCGTTGAACAGCCCGGCATCGAT